>WGAO01000121.1 GCA_015489065.1 Thermotogaceae bacterium
GCACTAGTCGGAAAATCCAGCGACCTTATCTAGTAGCCAAGATCAAAATCCGAAGAGACTAAAGTAATCAACTTTGTTAAGTAGTTTCTTCAACTCTGGTTCTAAAAGATAATACTGGACAACAGGCTTTACTGGCTCTGCCGGTTCATTTTTCTTTTGTCTTCTGGATCCCACTCCAAATTTGCTAGTTTGGATTATTCCAAGTGATTTTAGAATCTTAATGTATCTCCTAACGTATTTCTCGGAGAGCCTCTTGAGGCCTAATTCTCTCTTGAGGATCTTGAGAAAAGAGAAAAGTAGCTCTGGTTTATTCCATCCGCTTCCTATCCCCCAGAGGATCACTCCCATGTTGATGAGATCCACGTCGTCAATGTTGGAATTTGGCTCTGTTATGGGAGTCTTTTCAATTTTGTTCTTGATCACCTTCGCAGATTTCTCTACAAATGTCCTGTCAATATAAGTGGTTCTCTTTTCCTCTGGGGAGAGTTCGGGTAAGTCCCCATACACGGCAAGCCAGTAATAGTTGGTGTTCTTTCTTTTTGTCCCATTTAGAAGCCCTGCTTCTACTAGTCTCTTTATTCTTCGTCTTATCGTGGATTCGCTCTTGGAGAGGGCTTTGCTGAGTCCAGGTATTGTAACAACAGTTCTCTCAGCGGCATTTTTCAGAATTTCAAAATCGAGATCGTCAAATCCAATGGGAAGATTATGAGTGTAAAGAACGTCCCAAATATCTACACCACGTAAATATCTCAAGAAGTCGTTATCCACTGATGCTTCATGAGGAAAATATTTGCTATCCTCGTTTACATCCCATATCGGAATAAGGTGGCAGTACTCTATAATGGCCCCCAATATCCCAGAAGCAATCTTTATCCGCTTCTGGACTTCTTCTTTAACCTTTTTAGTAAATTTCTCAAGGTCCATAAATTCATCAAAAGTTAGGGTAATTTCATCCTTCATTATTATTTCCAGTTTTGGGTCTCTTTCTTGATGGTACTTTGAGGTGTAGACTTTGATCTTGACAGTATACCCCTTCCATTTTATATCTACGATGTGACTGTGCTGAGAGAGTTTAGAGTATTTCCCCTTACTGTGCACTATTTCCTTAACTCCACCATAAGCTCGAAGTTTGGACAGTAGCCTATCCATCTTCAGGAGGTAATCGACAGTTTTTCCGTCTTTCGTTTGGTGATACCTTTTGAACCTCACATAAACCTCAGGATCTAGAAGTTCTATTCTGAGCAGATTGTGAGTAAAATCAATATTCCTGTTTGGTAGGTCAGTTAGGTCATGAAGGATGTCGAATATATAAAAAGAGCCGTGCGTATCAATGTGTATTATCATCTTAGTGTAGCCTTCCAATACAACTTTCTTGTCGCGGGTGTTTCTATAAAGGAGCTGGAGAGTTACCGTTCCTCTCGGGTGTTTTATCACTATTGGCAGATCTCTCTCACTAGTTCCGGGGACACGTAGAATAACCGGTGTGCCGTTTGAAGTCTCTTTTTTGAATTCGTAATATAAGTGACCTTTATATATTAGTTCGCCAATGTACTTCCATTTTTCAAGATCTTTTACATTGAATCTGTAAGCACCTCTGTGAGTGACTTTGTGAGCTATAAGTCCTCGGCCTAGATAATCGAAGACATTATAGATGTAATCACTCGAATAGGACAAGTAAATCCGGAAGCGATGACGGACTGATACGTGGTTTCGGGTAGTGTTAGTTTTGAAGTTTCGGTTTAGGGTGATGTGATCCTTTTCGGGATCTCTATCCAGGATTATTTCAGCAAAGTTTATATTCTCAACTACCCCTTCCATATTAAGGCCCCTCAGGATAGCGAGCTGAACTCAAATCAGAGGGTGTTAATCACGTCTTTTCTTTGAGTTTGTTTTTATCAATCCACAGTATCAAGGCCTCCAGGACTGCTTTTCCAAGTGCCCCTTTTCGAGATCCATACCTTTCACCTACAGCCCGTCTGAACTCTCTATCTATCTCATCTGGGAGTAAGACATGCAGGTGCTTCATCCTTATGTCCACCCCCATTGTCTCTTGAGGGATGTTTATGTACTTATGTAATTATGTGGACTTACAAGTTTATAAACGTTTAGAATAGCCCTCAATTATGTCCTTATAGTTTATTAAGCTTTCGATTTGTATTTTAGGTTATATTATCTTGTTTCTACCAGTTTAGAGCAATTTAATAGCTTTATTATCTAACATTTAATCCTCTGACTCTTCCGGATAACATTTCTCAGAAGTAAATTACAGCACTACTTTCAAGATGAAAAGTTGCGAGGGGATACATATAAGCCCGAGAATACTTAAAGGACCATAAACTGCGGGATTATAAAAACTGTCCTCAATAGTTGAGGCCCTGGTTAGGGATCCAGAAACTTGGATTTTCGATGAGGGATTATTATGAAAATTGAGCGACTCGGAAAAATACGTGATAATAAACGCTGGGAGAAGAATAATAAAAGTTGAGTTTACTCCCAAGAAAGACAGGCACAACTTAAAATGCACGCCCTAGACCATGCTGGAGTAACTAAAGAAGCTGTGAATAAAACCGTGTAAATTTGTGAGTCTTATGCCCTCGTAGTAGATCCTACAATGTCCGGTAATATCCCTCACGTGGTTCATAGATCACTCCCTCATGTTTCAGCTCGGTGAGTATATTAATTATCTCCTTTTCATTTAGATTGAGTTTCCTAGCTTTATCAACCACTAAATCTTTGGGTGCTCCATATTCAGTTTCATTTTCTAGTTGTTTGATAACGTCTATCAGGACCTCTTCTCTGCTCCTCTTTCTTCTAGTACTCTTCATTAAAATGTCTTCAAGGTTGGCTTCCAGGTTGGTAGAAATTCCAATTATACCATATGCTCTCTCAAAAACCTCTACAGCGGCTCTGGCATCCTCTACTGTTACTGTGTTCCGAAGATGAAGCTTCGCATGGGCAATTGCTAAGTTTACTAACGTATAAAGTTGCAAGATTGAGATGCGAATTGGAATCAGCGTTTCCCCAATTTCTCTCTCAGAGGCATACCATCTACGAAGCTTGAGGTAGTACTGTTTAAGGTATTCAGCGGCTTCTTGGCTTAACTTAGGTTTCAGATTTTTGGCGTAAGCTATGAACTTTCTCAAAAAGTCTATCCCATATGGTGCTCTTTGAGCGTTCTTCTTATCCCTTTCTAGTCCAAGGACATAGTCCGCTATCTTCCCATCAAGTTTGGTTTCGGGCATATCCGGTATTACATAAATAAGACCAAAATAGGAAGATAACCCGCGTACTGGAAATATTTGGTCTAATGGATCTTTTTTTAAGTCAAAATATCCTGATTTTAGTCTTGAAGATGCTATAATCGTGCTTTTAGCCGGGATTATAATATTGAACTCCCCAGTTAGGACCACTTCTCCATCTCTAATAACCGTGAAGATATCTTCTAGGTGGCCGATTTTTTCAAATCCCTCGACAAGCACTGTTCCCCCGGTTGCAAGAACAGTAGCTCCTGCTTCGATTGCCCTACCACCCGTGATTTTATCGGCTTTTTGTAAAATAGTAAGATTAGTGCCTGTTCCTTCCCTAACCAAGATTGGTTTAGGCGCTATCTTGTAAATAAACTCCAAGAGCTGACTCCCTATCGTGGGGTCTTCAAATGCTATCAGCACGTGAATTCTATCTCGTATTCCTAGATTCCCTGCGGATTCTTCAGAGATACCACCCCTAAGTAGAGCAAGGATGAGACCTTCCTTTACACTTCCATATCCAGGGACACTAGGGGCGATTGACCGGATTAGTCGCTCTTTGAAATCAGGACGTTGGGCCTCTTCATGAAATCTTTGTATGTCCTCGTTTGTTATATCCTCTTCATCCCAGTCTTTTTGTATGTTCTCGATATTGTTTACTTCAAAGATTTCTTTTAAAGTCATACTGTATTTGTTTTTATAATTAGGGATCAGTCTTAGAACCCCAGTAAGCCGAACACGTTCCCCCGGCACTGCAGAGTTTGCTAAATCGTCTAAGAGAATACACTCAAGAGAGCTTGACAATATTTCCCTGGAGACCTCAGGGGGATCTTGGAGTCTGGAACTCTGAAAGTAGACAAATCTGCTCTTATTAGTATCAAGTTCAATGTTTTTAGACCCGCACAGATCACATTTGGATGGTTTTATAAGCGGTTC
Source organism: Thermotogaceae bacterium (assembly GCA_015489065.1). Classification (GTDB taxonomy): domain Bacteria; phylum Thermotogota; class Thermotogae; order Thermotogales; family Thermotogaceae; genus WGAO01. The sequence goes on from WGAO01000121.1 coordinate 4,182, forward strand.
GTAAGGTTTCTGAAGCCGTATCATCTCGTTTCCACAGTCCTTGCACACAAATACTGCCTTCTCAACGAATGGTTTAGCTTCACTGATTCTTGTGATTATGCCCTCTACTTGAATCAAATGGTTTGCATCACTTAGTCCAACCTCGTGAGGTAGCTTTGGGAGTCCAACATTATAGAACCTAACATGAATGTAAGGTAAAACCTCATAACTAGGAGAGTGCTCGTGGAGTACTATTTGAACAGCGTCTTCTGCACAGGGTATGACTTCACTAGGGTTCTTAATAAGGTCCTCTGCTAAATCTGGGTCGAAAGCATGTAAATCGACCCAACTGATCTGAATAGACTTTTGTTTGTGTTCAACCGTTTTCAGTAATTCCTGAAGATATGCTCGCTCCCCAGAGTTGTTTATATATTCTCTAAAGAAGTCAACAAACTTGTTAATAATTTCCTCCTCTTTACACACCATATCACATCCCTCTAAAATTAGTCTCTTTGATTACAACTTTATAAACATTGAGAAGTTCTGAGAACTTAAGCTGAGAGTGTATAGTGTTAGCTTTTTATTTTCAGTCGCCATAATCACCGTGGTGAAAATTCAATGGACTTGATTAAGAAATACAAGCTGTTCTTCGCCCTGCTCAACACAGGCTTCGTCGGAAACCTCCTCATCATCTACTACCTCTCAAAAGGCCTCACATACGCCCAAATAGGCACGGCAATAGCCATATCAACCATCGGAACCTTCCTCTTCGAAGTTCCAACCGGAGTAGTAGCCGACAAAATCAGCCGAGAAACCAGCGTCCTAATCAGCCTCACCCTCTACCCAATCGGCACGATAATCCTCATCCTCCTCAAAAACTTCCCAATGCTCATCGCTTACTCCATAATAACACCCCTCGCAGTCGCATTCATGAGCGGAAGCCTCCAAGCATGGCTCTTTGACAACCTCAAACACCTCGGCAGAGAAAAAGAGTACAGGGCCATAATGCGGGACGTAAAAACAATAACCCTACCTTTAACCGCCCTAACCGTAGCAATCGGCGGAATTCTCGCCCAGCTCTACGGCTTCACCCTCCCCTTAGCCCTAACCCTCATCCTCGAAATAGGGACGCTCATAGTAGCCCTCACCATCCCCGAATATGAGTTCCAGAAGCCCGAACGCTCCTACCTAAGCCACACCCTCCAATCCTTCCGAGAAATCCGCCGGCCCGAACTCCTCTGGCTCATAATCCTCTCCATAACCGGTCGTCATGGCCACAAACCAGTTTAGGCAATTCTTCGAGCCGTATCTGGGGGATATACTCGCCAAAAGCCTCAAAACCACCCTCATGGGCACCCTCGGAATCCTCGGCATCATTGAAGCCATCGTGAAAGTCATTCCAAAACTCATTGGAATCCGGCTCAGGGACAAATGGAGCGTCAAAGCCTACTCCCTCGCTCCCGTCATCGTCCCAGTCCTAACGGCCCTCTCCGTGATTTACCAGAATCCTCTGTGGATAATCGCCTTGGGAATAATCGTTACGATAGTCCACACGGCCTTTGGCTTCAACCTCGGTGTAGAACTCCAGCACAGGATTCCAAGCGAGAAGAGGGCCACGATGATGTCAATCTACTCGATGGTCTCAGCGTTGGTCATGAGTGGGTTCTATTTCATCTACGGTTTCGTCGTGGACTGGGTTGGGTTAGCGGAAGCAAGGCTCATTTTCGCCGTAATACTCCTCGGTGCTGGCGTGCTCTTGAAGGCCGGGGAAGTCTTAGGCCTGCTCAAAGACGTCCTAAAGCTCAAACACATAAACCTTGTAAGCTCAGAGTAGCAGGGACCATTTGTTGTCTTTTTATTTATGAATCTAGAACAGTCGTCCATTTCCAAAACCTTTATATTCAAAAATTCTTATTTTTGTTCAGTTATATTGAGGCTATGGTGAGAAAATATGAATATTACAGAGGTCTTGAGGCGGCTCTCCGAACTAGGGGATATTTTCACTACGAAGGAAGCCCAAGAGAAGCTTGGCATGACCAAGAGGCAGTTAGACTACTACCTTGAGGCCCTCCTCAGAGAGGGGTTTCTCCGGAGAGTCGCCAAGGGCATCTACGCTCTCTCCTTAGAACCCGGAAAGGCTTCTTCGCCCCATGAGTTCGTTTTGGGGCAGTTGTTAGTGCCCAGCGGAGCGGTTGCCTACTGGTCAGCCCTAAACTATTATGGAATGACTGAGCAGATCCCAAGAACGGTTTTCATCCAGACACCAGTGAAGAAGGACTACCGGAAGCTCCTGATCGTCGACGGCAAGAGGTTCAAGGTGGTCGTAGTCAGTCCTGAGAAGTTTTTTGGAATTAACACCATACGTCTTGGACGCAGAAGGGTTCGGATAAC
>WGAO01000122.1 GCA_015489065.1 Thermotogaceae bacterium
AATCTATACGAGGCGATACACAACAACCCCGGATATCAAGGAATAATGGCTCCTCCAAGCATAGCAAACAGATACATCTTAGAGGATGTTCCAATGAGCTTGGTGCCGATATCATCCTTTGGGAAGATGCTCGGAATAGAAACTCCTACCATAGATTCAATAGTGCAGATAGCTTCTGTAATGATGAATAAAGATTTCTGGATAAGAGGTAGGACTGTAGAGACTCTCGGTTTGTCTGGAAAGAGCGTCGATGAGATACGAAGATATGTCCTGGAGGGGATAATGTGAAAGTCGTCGGGGCATCCATAGGCAGTGATGTACACACCGCCGGGCTTATAACATTTCTCAACCTCGCGAAAAAGGAAGGGTACGAAGTTATAAATCTCGGCGGGGCAGTTCCGGTAGAAAAATTGGTAGAAGTCATAGAAAGAGAAGATCCCGATATGGTATCGATAAGCTACAGACTTGGAAAAGAACCTCTCAAGAAACTCCTAGAGGAATTCTTTTATCTCATCGACAGGAAAAAATTAGGAAACAGAAAATTCATATTCGGCGGCACTATAGAAACCGGAGAAGTTGCCAGATCTTTTGGAAGGTTTCACGAAGTATTCGATGGAAGGCAAGAGATAGAGGATATAGTGATGCTTCTCAGGGGAGAGAAGAGAAAATCCCAGGGTTCAGAAATACCGCCACAAACTCTCTGGGAGAGGGTAGATTACAAAAAACCGTATCCACTCTTTCGCCACCACATAGGACTTCCAACGATCGATGAAACTGTGAGAGAGATAGAAATCCTATCTGAATCTGGACTTCTAGACATCATCTCTTTGGCTCCGGATCAAAACGCCCAACAGTATTTTTTCGAACCCGAGAAAATGGATCCAAAACAAGATGGTGCCGGCGGAGCTCCGATAAGATCCGTTGAGGATTTCAAAAAACTCTATGAGGCCACACGGCGTGGAAATTATCCACTTGTTAGATGCTACGCTGGGACAAGGAATCTCCTGAGAATGTCAAAAATATTGAAAGAAACGATAAACAACGCTTGGGCTGCGATTCCAATATTTTGGTACTCAGAGCTAGACAGAAGAAGCGAAAGGCCTCTTGAAGAAGCCATAGAGGAAAATATGGAAGCAATCAAATGGAATGCTGAGAACGGTGTTCCTGTTGAGATAAACGACGCTCATCAATGGGGTTTAAGATTCGCACACGATGCTCTTGTTGTTGCCGATACATATATAATAACTTACATAGCCAAAAAGCTTGGTGTGAAACATTATGTTCAGCAATATATGCTTATGACGCCACATTTTCTATCTCCCAAATACGATATAGCCAAAAATCTCGCGATGAAAGAAATAGTCAAATCCTTTGAAGATGAATCCTTCAAAACCTACACGATGATAAGAGCCGGACTTTTGTCAATGCCAGCTGATGAACACATGGCGATGGGCCAGCTCGTCTCTGAGATGTTCTATGGTGCCTACCTTGAACCTGATATAGTTCATGTGGTTGCTTACAGCGAAGCTATAGAGAGAGCCAAATCAAAGGAGATAATGGAGAGCGTTAAAATGGTAAAAAGAGCTCTGGCAATTGCCAGAGAAGGACTTCCAGATTTTGAAAAAGACCCTCTTATAAAGGAAAGAAAAGCGCACCTTAAAAACGAGGCAATGGTAATAGTTGAAGCTGTGAAAAATCTTGGAAAGGAAATGGGATCAGAAGATCCACTCCTCGATCCAAAAGTTTTGGGAAAAGCTGTGAGGATTGGAATTCTAGACGCCATGGGACTATCCGGGAGTGGTGTTGCTCCCGGAAAAATCGAGATTGACTTTTCAGAAGGAAAAGTCGATCCTGTAAAAGATGGAGAAATCCTTTCGGAAAGTGAGAGATTAAGAAGATTCCTATATGTTTAATATGCGGTTCAAGAACTCCCTCATCCTGTCATTCTTTGGATGAGAGAAAAATTCATCTGGAGGAGCTTCCGCTACTATATTGCCATCATCCATGAATATCACCCTATCAGCGACTTCTTTTGCAAATCCCATCTCATGCGTTACAACTATCATAGTCATGCCACTTTTTGCAAGATCTTTCATGACCGCCAAGACTTCGTAAACAAGCTCAGGATCGAGTGCAGATGTTGGCTCGTCAAAGAGCATTATATCTGGATCCATCATCAAAGCTCTCGCTATTGCGACGCGCTGCTGCTGACCACCGGATAAGTTCGACGGATAGGCTTCTATCTTGTCCAAAAGTCCTACTCTATCAAGAAGTTTTTTTGCCTTCTCGACAGCTTCCTCTTTTTCCATATTCAAAACTTTCGTTGGAGCTAATATCAGATTATCAATAACTTTCAGATGTGGAAATAGATAAAAATGCTGAAAGACCATACCTATCTTTGTTCTTACTCTGTTTATATCGCTTGAGTTAGGGTCTATGACTTTTCCTTCAAATATAATTCTTCCCTTTTGATATTCCTCCAGATGATTTATACACCGGAGCATCGTGCTTTTTCCTGATCCCGACGGACCTATGACAACTAAAACCTCGCCTTTGTCAAGATGGAGGTTGATTCCCTTTAGAACATGAAGATCACCGTAATACTTATGAAGATTCTCTATCTTGAGTATCTCACTCACGATATCGCCATCCTCTTCTCGGCATATCTAACTATCCTGGAGAGCGTAAATGTCATGCCAAAATATATTAGAGCGACTCCGCCGTAAATCGAGAACGATGCAAATGTTCTGCTTATAACTATCTGTCCTGATTTCATGAGCTCTGTTATACCTATGACAGAGACAAGAGAGCTATCCTTCAGAAGCGCTATGAACTCATTCCCAAGAGCGGGAAGTATATTCCTAAAGGCTTGTGGAAGTATGACATATCTCATAGCTTGTGAGTGTGTCATTCCAAGAGATCTCGCAGCTTCATATTGACCTTTTGCAACCGATTGTATTCCAGCCCTGACAATCTCAGCAACATATGCACCGCTGTTTATACCCAAGGCTATAACAGCTGCTGGGAAAGCCTTCAAATTGAGGCCAAGACTTGGAAGACCGTAGTATATCAGGAAAATCTGAACAAGAAGTGGAGTTCCTCTTAGAAATTCAACATAGACTGACGACGGATAGCTCAAAACTCTTGATTTTGCCAACCTTCCCATACCAACGAAAGTTCCTATAAAAAGCCCCATCAAGACGGCTATCGAAGTTATCTTCAGAGTTTCCACAGCCCCTATTAAAAGATAACCAAAGTTCTCTATGAGAACCTGCATCTGATACGCCATAGTATCACCTCAAAAAAGGGCGGGATTTACCCGCCCTTCTGTCTTTTTCAGAACCAGAGGCTTACAAGGAAATCGTAACAGGTCTTGCTGTTCATCTCTTTCAGCGTCTTGTTTATAAAGTCAAGGAGCTCTTTGTCTTCTTTTCTGACAGCTATTCCGTATTTTTCTTCGGAGAGAACAGGGCTGGATATCATAAGCTTGGGGTTGAATTTAACATAAGCCTGTGCGGGTGCTGCGTCAAGGACAACAGCATCGGTCCTGCCTATGGCAAGATCAAGGAATGCATCTGTGAATCTCGTGTACCTGACTATCTCTATTCCCTTTATCTTAGAAAGATCGATATCGGCTGTCGTTCCTTGCTGGACTCCTACTCTGTGTCCTTTGAGATCCTCGTACTTTTTAGGTCTGAAAGAATCTGACTTTCTGACGACTATGACCTGGCCTGCTGTAAAGTATGGGATAGAGAAGCTAACCATCTTCTCCCTCTCTGGGGTTATAGTCATAGCTGCGACAATCATATCGATCTTGTTTGTCATCAGAGCTGGTATCAGACCGTCAAAAGCTATATCCTTTATCACGAGCTGCACACCAAGCTTTTTGGCTATCATCTTAGCTATATCCACATCGAATCCGACTACCTGTTTGCTTTGCTTGTCAACAAACTCAAATGGTGGAAATGTAGCCTCTGTCCCCATGATTATGTAGCCGCGCTTCTTTATCTCATCTATTATTCCGGCAAAAGACACCACCACGAGAGCCGCTACCACCAAAATCACCAAGAATCTCCTCATACCAAACACCCCCTTAAAATTTTGAGGTATTATACCACGGGGAAATTTTTTGCAATATACGATATGGGAGGTGACTACTTTGGATACAAAAATCATCATAAGGGAATACGCCATAACGACTGTAGGACTTGTTCTCACGGCGCTTGGACTGGTGATGTTCCTTGTGCCGAATGGAATAGCCGCAGGAGGCGTAAGCGGACTTTCGATGATATTATCAAGTTTTACCAAAATTCCAGTTGGTATATGGATGTACATACTAAACGGACTTTTGTTCCTGATAGCTTTCTTAACGGTCGGGTTCGATTTCAGCACCAAGACTATATACTCGACTTTTGTTTTGAATTTCTTGGTTGATTTCTTCGACAGAATAGTCCCCATATGGAAATACGCGCCCCCTTATGTGAAAGAAGTAGACTTGATGCTCGCAGTTTTCTTTGGCGTTACCTTGACAGCCCTTGGAATGGCTCTCACGTTTTCCCAAAATTCATCTACGGGAGGTACGGACATAATAGCCCGGATAATGAACAGATATTTGGGAACCGCCATTGGTATGAATCTCCTCATAACGGACTTCACGATAGGCGTATTCTCGATCACAGCATTTGGTTTAGAGAGAGCGATGTACGCAATATTGGCTATAATAATAAATGGTCTGATGATAGACTTCATGCTCCACGGTATAGAGCAGTCGAGTGAAGTTTTGATATTTTCAGAGGAGAAGCTGAATGAGATAAAGGATTTTGTACTCAACAAACTAGAAAGAGGGGCGACAATAATACCGGCAATTGGCGCCTATACGGGAAGAGAAAGGAAAATACTCCTTACCGTAGTTAGAAGAAGAGAACTTGCCGAGATAATCCATTTTTTAAAGGAAATAGACCCAAAAGCTTTTGTTGTCGTCAGAGAAGTCAGGCAAGTGCTTGGAGAAGGTTTCAAAAGGATAGAAAAAGCTCTGTGAGTGTTTATAATCGATCAGGGGTGGCTTGATGGATAAAAAGTGTCTTGTTGAGATGATATCGATGAAAGGAAAAAGAGTGATGATAACCGGTGGAGCCGGAGGAATAGGATTTGCAACCGCAAAGAGATTTGCAGAAGCTGGAGCAGATCTTTACCTTGTTGATATAGACAGGCGAAAACTATCGCAGGCGAGAAAAAGCATCCACGAGAAGTTCGATGTGGATATTGAGACTATAAAAATCGATCTTTCAAAAAAAGAGGAGATCGATTCTCTCTGGAAAGACATAGAAGGATCTGAACCCGATGTTCTCATAAATAACGCAGGGATTTACATATTCAGAGATTTCCTTGAGATAGACGAAGAATTCTTGAACAAAGTCATGAAGGTAAACTTTGAATCTGCACTCTGGATGTGTCAACATTTCATAAAGAGAAGGCTAAAGAGTGGCGGGGTAATAATAAATGTAGGGTCTATTGAAGCAATCATGCCATTTGCCTTTGGTTTAGTTCATTACGATGTGGGAAAAACGAGCGTAATAGCCCTGACAAGAGCTCTCGCAAGGGATTTCTCGAAGAAGGGATTTAGAATAAATGCCATAATACCTGGAGGGATAGAAACCACAAGTGTGAAAAAGCTAAAAAAGGAAACCATCAAAAATCTGAACATAGATATGATGAAACTAGGTGTGGAATTCAAATCAAGACTTCCAATGGGAAGATTCGGAGATCCAGATGAGGTTGCGAGAGTGATGGTCTTCTTGGCATCCGATCTCGCTTCCTATATCACCGGAGCACTTATACCCGTTGATGGTGGATTTTTATCTGCATGAGGAGGTGCGTGATGTGAAGAGCTACACGGAGTACCTTTACTTCAACACTCCAAAGAGAAGAATGCTGGTCAGAATAACAGACACTGTAAGAGATATAGTAAAAAAGAGCGGAACAAAAGAAGGTTTTTGCTTGGTATCAGCGATGCATATAACTGCTGGAATAATAGTCAATGATGACGAGCCTGGACTTCACCAAGACATATGGGAATGGCTTGAAAAGCTCGCTCCTTTTAGAGAAGATTATCAGCATCACAGAACAGGAGAAGATAACGGAGATGCTCATCTAAAGAGGATACTCGTCCATCACCAGGTTGTTCTACCCATCACCAACGGAGATTTGGATCTCGGACCCTGGGAGCAGATATTTTACGCCGAGTTTGACGGAATGAGAAACAAAAGAGTAGTAATAAAAATAATAGGGGAGTGATGAAAATGGTTATCAAGAACGTAATGATATTCGACTTTGACAGATTCATAGAGAAAGGATTCGTAAGATTTGACGATGTTATCGAAGAAGTCGGTTCGATGGAAGATTACATTGAAAAGCCCGGAGAAGATACTCTTGACTTCTCCGGAAAGCTCCTCATGCCGGGATTTATAGTCGGGCATGCCCACATATATTCGACTTTTGCAAGGGGAATGATAGTTCCATTCAACCCGAAATCTTTTAAAGATATCTTAGAGCAGCTCTGGTGGAAATTGGATGCAAAACTCGATATGGAAGCTGTCAGATACAGCGGTCTTGTTAGCGCCGTTGAATACATCAAAAACGGCGTGACGACGGTGATAGACCATCACGCAAGCGGAATGGCCATAAAGGGAACTCTCAACACGTTAAAGGAAGCTCTCGTCGATACCGGAAAGATGAGGGGAATATTCTGCTTTGAAACTTCTGACAGATTCCCGGTAGACGAAACGATAGAGGAAAATGTCGACTTCTTGAAGAGCAGATCGGAAAAACATGCAGGGATGTTCGGCCTTCACGCTTCTCTCTCGCTATCTGATGAGACTTTGAAAAAAGTCTCAGAAGTTCTAGATGGTAATCCTATACATGTTCATGTTGCCGAAAGTGCAGAAGATGAGGAAGACAGCATCAAAAAGAGCGGAAAGCGTGTTGTTGAAAGATTAGATGCATTCGGGCTGATAAACGAGAACTCTATACTCGCACACTGTGTTCATATAAATGAAGAAGAAGCCGAGATTATTTCAGAGCGCAAAGCCTATGTAGCTGTGAATGTAACTTCCAATATGAACAATGCTGTTGGTCTTCCAAAGACGAAGCTTTTCAAGGAAAAAGGAATAAAAATAATAGTTGGAAACGACGGATTAGGATACAACATATCACGTGATTGGATGAATTTGTACTTTTCACAAAAGTTGCTGTACGGAGAGCCAACCTACTTTTCTCTAGATGATCTCAAGGAGGCGATAGAGAACACCTACGAACTGGCATCAAAGCTTTTGGGTGTGAAGATCGGAAAGATCGAAAAAGGCTACAAAGCTGATTTCACAATTCTTGAATACAAAGCCCCAACACCGATATCTGAAAGCAACGCCATGGGACACTTTTTCTTTGGTGTTCTGGATTCTCCAAAAGTGACAGATGTTCTGGTAAATGGAGAGTTCTTGATGAAAGATGGAAAGATTCATCTTGATGTTAACTCCATATACGAAGAAGCCAAGAGAGTAGCCAACTCTGTATGGAATAGACTCAGATGAGGAGGGATATACAATGATAGATTACAAAAAGATAAAGGAAGCAGCTGATTATATAAGAGAAAAGGCCGGTTTCAAACCAAAGATAGGATTGATACTTGGATCAGGCCTCGGTTTCATGGCAGATGAGATTGAAAACCCAATTGTCATAGATTATAAAGATATACCGAATTTCCCGGTCTCCACGGTATTTGGCCATGAGGGAAAACTAGTAATGGGAAAGCTATTTGGAAAAGATGTCGTTGCGATGAAGGGAAGGTTCCACACCTACGAAGGCTATGAGCCGTCAATAGTCGTATTCCCAGTGTATGTTATGAAAGAAATCGGCGTTGAGAGACTTCTCATAACGAACGCTGCTGGAGGAATAAATAAAGGATTTGAGCCCGGAGATGTGATACTTATAAAAGACATTATCAGCCTTTTGTCCTTCAGAAATCCGCTGAGAGGTCCAAACGATGAAAGACTTGGTCCAAGGTTCCCGGACATGTCACATCCATTTGATCGCGAGTGGATGAACAAGCTTAAGGAAAAGATGAATCTCAAAGAGGGAACATACATCTGGACTCTTGGACCGAGCTACGAAACCCCGGCTGAGATAAGGGCATTTGACAAACTAGGAGCTGATCTTGTCGGTATGTCAACGGCTCCTGAGGTAATAGCGGCAAATCACATAGGTTTGAAAGTTCTCGGCCTTTCATGTGTGACGAACATGGCTGCGGGAATATTAGATGTTCCTCTGAGTCACGAGGATGTCATGAGAGTGGCTGACAAAGTCAAAGGAAAGTTCGCGAAGATAGTCAGGGTAGCTCTGGAGGTGGTCTGATATGATATTTACCCTGACTATGAACCCCACTCTTGACAGGTATCTCTACATAGATGAACTCAAAGAGGACGATACTGTCAGAGTGAAGAGATACTCGGATTATCCGGCCGGAAAAGGAATAGATGTTTCAAGAGTCATAAGAGAACTCGGAGGAGTATCGGTCGCCGTTGCACTCCTCGGAGGTGCAACTGGTAGAAAAATAGAAGAGCTTCTCGATGAAGAGGGAGTCATATACACCGCAATAAGAGTCGAACCTGAGACGAGGACAAACATAATCCTCCAGCTTAAAGATCACCAGTACAGGCTTTCCCTTCCCGGAGAGACTGTAAGAAGAGAGAAATTGGAAAAAGTAAGAGAGACCCTGCAAGCTCTCGTAAGGCCCGGAGATACGGTTGTGATATCCGGATCCCTTCCAAAGGGAGTAAGTCCGGACTTCTACACGGGAATAATTTTCATACTCAAACAGTTCGGGGCTGTTGTCTACTTTGATTCCGATGGAGAGAATCTCAAAGCGGGTGTGCTTGCAGAGCCAAAGGGAATAAAGCCAAACATCCACGAACTCTCAAGACTCTATGGAAAGCCGATAGAGGAGAACGACTTAGCAGAAATTTTGAAGGCAGCAAGCGATATACATAGAAATTACCGAATAGAGGAAGTGATGGTATCACTCGGTGGTCAAGGTGCGATACTCTACACAGAGGATGGTATATGGAGGGTCAAAGTTCCCAAGCTTCCCGTGGTCAGTGCGGTTGGAGCTGGGGATTCGTTCCTCGCGGCTTTCGTGATGAAAAGGACCGAAGGAGCAGACTACGAAACTGCTCTGAGATGGGCCGGTGCTGCTGGATCAGCTGCCGTTCTTACTCCGGGGACACAACTTTGTAGAAAAGAAGATGTCGAGGCATTACTTGAGAGAATAGAGGTGAAGAAAATAGGATGAGCAAAAAAAAGACGGTGATAATAGTCGAATCTCCTGCAAAAGCCAAGACGATAGAAAACGTCTTGGGAAAGGATTACAAGGTTTTGGCATCAAAGGGACACATAAGAGACCTACCAAAAAAGAAATTCGGAGTTTCTGATGACTTGGAACCCACCTTCGAGATAATACCGGGAAAAGAAAAAGTTATAGAGAAATTGGAAAAAGAGGTGAAAGGAAGAAGAGTTCTTTTGGCATCGGATATGGACAGAGAAGGTGAAGCGATAGCATGGCATGTCTCTGAAGTGCTCAAGATACCGAAGACTGGAACGAGGATAACATTTTCTGAGATAACCGCTAGAGCAATTAAGAAAGCTGTGGAGAATGTTAGAAATATAGACGAAAACTTGGTACATTCTCAATTTGCACGGAGAATCCTCGATAGGATCGTCGGGTACTCTATAAGTCCACTCCTGTGGAGAATATATAGAATAAACAACCTTTCTGCTGGAAGAGTTCAATCCGCTACTTTGAAAATAGTCTGCGAAAGAGAACGGAAGATATTCAAATTTAAACCCAAGGAATTCTGGAGAGCTCAACTATTCCATGACAATATAAAGTTCGAACTAGTCAGGATAAATGGAAAAGAAGTCGGGAAAGAATTGAAGGAAGATGATCTTAAACCCGTAGAGAACTTGAAGAAAGTGAGAGTTCTGAAAGTTGAGAAGAAAGAATCAAAAAAATCTCCTCCAGATCCGTTCACCACTAGTACGCTCCAGCAGACTGCTGCTGCCAAGTTGAAATTCCCCGTTAAGAAAACGATGATGCTAGCGCAGCAACTTTATGAAGGTATAGACACAAAAGAAGGTCACAGAGCATTCATAACTTATCACAGGACGGACTCAACGAGAATCTCAGACGAAGCGGCGAGGGCAGCAAGGGAATTCATAGAAAGAAACTTTGGTAAGGAATACGTTGGTAAAGGAAAGAGATCCAAAAAGAAGAAAAATGTGCAAGATGCGCATGAAGCTATAAGGCCTGTTGATGTCAATTTAACACCTGAAGAGGCGAGAGAACTCCTCCAAGAAGATCACGCAAAGCTCTACGAACTTATATGGAAAAGGTTCGTTGCTTCTAGGATGAGCCCGTCGGTCTACAATGAGATGAAGGTGGTGCTTGATCACAACGGATATGAGTTCGAGGCAAAACTTCAGAAGAAAATATTTGACGGTTTTGAAAAGATTTGGAAAAGAGATGTTGAAGAAGTTTGGAAAGAGTTCAAAGAGAATCAAGAAATTCTGGTTGACGAGGTGAAAATATTCAAAGATTCCACAAAACCACCCGAAAGGTTCTCAGAAGGAACCTTGGTCAAGGAGATGGAACGGCTTGGAATAGGAAGACCTTCCACATATGCTCCAACGATTTCAACGCTTATATCGAGAAAATATGTCGTCAAGAGAAAGGGGAAACTCTATCCAACACTCCTAGGGTTTCTGATACTCGACTATCTTGAAAAGAGCTTCCCGGAAATCGTTGATGTCAAATTCACAGCAAGGATGGAAGAGCAACTTGACCTAATAGAAAGAGGCGAAAAACCTCATAAGGAAATACTGAAAAACTTTCTAGAACAATTCAACAGAGATCTTGAAGCGGCAAAGAGAAATTTCTTCAGAGTTGATTATGAAACGGATTACAAGTGCGAATGTGGAGAGAATATGAAACTCCTCACAGGAAAATACGGTATCTATCTGAAATGTCCAAAGTGCGGAAAGACGAGAAGTATAAAGCCGTACTACACGGCTGTCATGATAGATGGAAAAATCTTTTTCCCTTGGAGGAGAGAGAATGAGGTTGAGCTGGAGAAAGAACATCCTGAGAATAAGTAAGGGCGAAGGGGTATCCGGAAAAGAAACTCTGGAAAATTCTGAAATAAAAGGTGGAAGGAGATTCTTTCTTGAGAATTCTCCACTTTTCGATATCTCAGAGCTCGAAAATGGGTTCATAATAAGAATATTCAACATGGATTTCTTCGGAAACCAATCTCTGAATAGGAGCATTGCGCTCTTTTACAGTCGTGACAAAGCCATTGGAATCTATTCTCCGCATGCAAAGATAGAAAGGATAGATAAAGAAAAATACTTCTTCAATGCAAGATGCATAAAGATATCCCACGACAAATCTCCAAATTCCGTTGTAAAGAATCTCCTAGAGAGAAGATGCGATCCGAGAATCTTTGGGAAGATTCTAGATGGTAGGAATATGACAGATTCTGAAATTCTCAGAGAATCTGAAGGATATGAGGCTGTCGTCGCAAAGAAGAGGAAAATAGTTAATTGGGATTTCCTTGAACAGGAGCTTTCTGAGAAAAACATATTACTTGTTAAAGATTCCGATGTCATATTCACAGACGATCCCTTAAGATCTCTCTTATCGATAGGAAAGAAAATACCAATTGGAAAATTTCATGACATCAGCTTTAGATGGAACGCATACAGAAATTGTGAAAGCATTGGATACCCTCTAAAGCCATTGTTTTTCGAATTCAGAGATGATGGAGTGGATGCAATCGTTGACGAGTACCTTTTAGGAGATCTTCTTATAGCACCAGACCTTAGAGATTTCGGAAAGAGATGGGTATTCCTGCCAAATGGTAACTGGATAGATATAGATACTCTCTCCAAGTACAGCAGTGAATGGATCTTTTTGGAAGGGAAACACAAGTTCTTGAAAGAGGGAGGATACGCTCAGATAGAACACGATGATCACATAGAAATTGTTGCAAACGAAAGAGCTTTTGGTGATATCTTTCAGTCGGGATGCAAAAAGGAATTCGAAATCTCAGGCAATAGATTGATTTTAAGAGAATCCCATGGATGCGAGAAAAAAGAAATCGTCTTCAAAATATTCAGAGATTTCAAGCTAGTTGAATTATCGGTCTCCGCTGGTGATAAAGAAAAAGAGGTGAGGATTTGAAAACAGTTGTTTTAGTTCTGCTCTCTTTATCCGTGGCTTTTCTCTTTTATATCCTCTTCATATTTCCAGGGAACATCATAGAGAAATTTCTCAAAATTCCGGATTTCAAAGATCCCATGTACTTTCTTGTCATCGGGCATGATAGAAACATAGAAGGCACTTCAAGAGCGGATGTGATAATCGTAGTCGGCGTGAAGTTCAAAGAGAGGAAGATATCCTTTTTGAGCATTCCAAGAGATCTTGTTTGGAACGGGAAGAGAGTTAACTCTTACTTCAACAAAGGTGTGGATGAGCTCATTAAAGTCGTGGAAAAAATAACCGGAGTGAAAATAGATAAATATGCCGTCTTTGACTACAGATCCTTTAAAATCTTAGGTGATGAATTGGGACCGATCGAAGTCACTGTGAAAGAGCCGATGAATTATACCGATAAGGTGCAAAATCTCAACATAAACTTTCTTCCGGGTGTTCATAAGCTCAACGGCGAACAGCTTCTTGCCTATATAAGGTATAGAAAAGGCGGAATGGGGGACCTGGATAGGATAAGAAGACAGAGAGAAGTCTTTTCGAAGATATTTTCAAAGGCTCTGAACATGTCACCAAGCAAAGCTTTTGAAGTTTATTCAAAACTGATGGAGAGTGTTGAGACGAATGTTAGCCAAAAAGAGCTCATCGGAATGCTTCTAAAGTTAAAGGGTGAAATCTCTTTGAGTTTCTTTCAAGTTCCAACAGTACCTCAGGACAACGGAACTCTGAAAATAGACTGGGAGAAGTTTGAGGAAGTGAAAAGAGCCTTTTTAGAATTCAGAAAGCCTAAAGAGAAGAAAAGTTACAACATCATCGTTATGAACGCAAAGAGAAACAAAAGTAAATACTTCAGACCGATCGAGGAGAAGAGATGGCTTTTAACAGTCGGCTTCAAACCCAAGGATGTTCTTTGGGAAGACACTGGAATAGTTCTGAAAGGAAGTCTTCTCCTAGTATGTACGAAAGATCACGAAGCGAAGGACGAAATATACGATCTTGTTGAGAGAGTCTATCCACACAGACATTTCAAATTAAAGTGGGCAGCTTACTTAGATGGAGCGGATCTTTACTACGATATAGAGAAGAGCGCCTTAAAAATACGCAGATTTTTGAAGAAGCCCGTGGATGCAATCGTTGTCCTTGGGGAAGTGGGAGGATGAAGCGCTGACTACCACCTGTAGAGAATCCTGTATATTGCATAAACTAACTTGACTTTTTTCAAATACCGCTCGGCAGCTTCCTTTTTCAAACCACTTTCGTAGGCTTTAGGACCTATGTTGTACGCTTTCAACGCCTTCTCAAGGCTTTTATATTTGTCAATTAAGTATTTCAAGTAAGAAGATCCTATCCTTATATTGTCAGATGGATCAGCCAACCTGCCGGATACTCCCAGCTTGTCAGAAATCCATTTTGCCGTGCGCGGCATAACTTGCGTCAATCCAACAGCTCCAGCAGGTGATATAGCGTAAGGATTGAATGAACTTTCCACCCTTATAACAGCCATAAGGAGGGCAGGATCTATCCCCGCCCTCCGCGCACTCTCTAAAACCTCCTCCTCGTATTTCAAAGGGAAATAATAAATCACAACTTTGAGAAGTATTGACGATGCCAGAAGTATTATCAACGCAACCAAGAGCCTCATTGCAGCTTTTCTCTCACCTTTTCATATATTCTCTTTACAGTTTCAAAATCAAAAGTCCCGTAAGTCACTCTCAAATGTTTCGCCTTGGAAGTCCTCTCAGACCATAACCTTATATCTTCGTCGGTTATCTCAATATCAGCTTCATAAACTCCTACACTCTTTAAGAACTCTTCGAGCCCTTCCAGTCCCCCGAAAAACTCCGAAACTTTCGTGACTATTTCTTCATTCTCTTCTCCCATGACCTTCAATGTTTCAACGAGGAACATTCCGGTGGCTTGACCATGTCTTACTCCTTTGAATGTAGTTACTGGATATCCAAAAGCGTGATTCACAGTCGTTCCAGCTTGAGCTATAACGATACCAGCGAGCGTGGACGCATACATCATCTTTTCCCTGAAATCGTAATTCTCTGGGTTTTTCATTGTCTTCTCTAGATTATCCCTTATGATCTTGATAGCTTCTGCAGCCAAAAGTCTGACGATTGGGCTGGACCTTTTTGATACAAAACCCTCTACAGCGTGGCACAGTGCATCTATTCCGGTGGACATTGTAAGCCGTTCCGGCATCGTTATGGTGTATTTCGGATCGGCAAATGAGAGTGTTGGAAAGGAAAATTCCGTTCCAAACCCTCCCTTATGCCCTTCATCGTTTGTTATAACGGAATATTGAGTCACCTCGCTACCGGTGCCAGAGGTAGTTGGCACGGCAACTACTGGAGTCATGCCATCATATTTCTCAGTATCGTATATATCACTCACATCAATTTCTGGATTTGCTAAAAGAACCCCCAGGGCTTTTGCAAAATCCATTGGACTTCCCCCACCGAGTCCGATTATGAAATCAATCCTTTCATTTTCAAAAATCTTTCTGGCATCTCTCAGCATATCGAAAGATGGATTCTCCCCAACTCTGTTATACACCTCATAATCTATTCCAAGAGAGTTCAGAACTTTTTTCAGATCGTTCAGTGATCCATTTACCGACGAGCTCTTTCCAGTGGTTATGACCGCTCTCTTCCCCAGATTTCTCATCAACTCACCATTCTCGATCAAGGCATCTTTCCCAAAGAAGAGTTTCGGCGGTTCGTAGAACTTCCAGCTCACCATTCCACCCCCTTGCGAGCCTGAACTCCTTTTTGATAGTAGTGCTTTACTTCTCTCATCTCAGTAACAAGATCGGCTCTTTCTAATAACTCTTTTGGCGCATATCTACCAGTTATAACGAGCTCCACATTCTCAGGTTTTTCGCTTACAACTTCCATCAAATCTTCAAGATCCATAGCCTCCATGTAAACGGCGACATTCGCCTCATCCAGTATTACTACATCGTACCCTTCCTTAAAAGCTCGCCTCGCTCTATCAAGTCCCTCCCTGCAGAGATTTTTCACCCTCTCACTGGGCTTCCCAACGACAAACTCTTTCGTTCCGTAAAGCTCATAATCTATTCCGAGTTTTTTGAATGATTCATGTTCGCTATATTCCATCCCCTTTAGAAATTGAATTACGATCACCTTATAACCCGCTCCGACCGCTCTTAGCGCAAGTCCGAAAGCAGCTGTGCTTTTCCCCTTACCATTTCCGGTGTATACCTGAATGTACCCTTTCTCCACGACAATCCCTCCTTCAGAAATCTATCATATCTTTAATCTTCTCAAGAGTTTTTCTACCTATTCCAGGTACCCGAAGGAGATCCCTTAGCTCTTTATAGGGTCTGTTCTCTATTATCCTTTTCGCCTTTACTTCTCCTATTCCCGGAAGACTTTTAAGATCATCTATGGTAGCTGTATTAACATTTATCTTGCTGTACTTGACTTCTCTTTTACTCTCTTTTGCATTTTCCGTTGTTGAACCAGAAATTGTGATGTAATCCTTTATCCTCTTCAGTGTTTTTTCTCCTATTCCGCTGACTTTTGTGAGGTCCTCCATGCTTTTAAAAGGCCCGTTTTTCTCTCTATACTCCACTATGGATTTCGCTTTAACCGGACCTATCATTGGAAGCCTTTCAAGATCTTTCTCAGAAGCGCTGTTTATGTCTATTGGAAACTCCAAGGTTTTCCTATTCTCTCTTTGGCTATCCATATTTTCAACAACTGATCTGTTGTTTATGACAACGCCTAGGAGCACAAAAAAACCGATAATAGATATCATCATAATTCTTCTCTCAAAAGGCGTCATTCGCAACCTGCTACGCATGCTGTATACTCCCTAGGATAGAGTCTCACCTTTTCTTCTATTTCGTTCCAATTCTGAGAATTCATGAAGCTTTTTGCTATATCCCTTGATGGGAAAGCACCTATCGCCACAGAATACATGGGAGATCCGTCCTTTGTATAGGAAACAATAAAAGCAGGCAGAGACAACTCTCTTAAGTCAAGCATTTTTGCCTGTGCAAATCCAAGATGTCTAGTAGCTAGAAAGTACACTCCATAGGCTATTCTTTGAGAGATAAGGGAAACCCTGGTGCATTCCTTTAGAAAAGCCACAGAGTATATGTCATCTGTTGCCTTCGATATGATGTAGTCTGGCCCACAACTCCCAATTGCGGTGAGCGAATCTTTCGCAGATAATGTGTATATGTAAACCGGAGAGGCTCTCTTTACAACGGTGGCGGCATTTAAAACGAGATCTCTGTAGTTGAACTTAGCAACTTCTACATGCCTTACTTCAACCTCATTCTCTGGCTTGTTCATAATTTTTGGTAAATTAAAAGTTCCCTTTATCTCTACAACACGCACTTCGACGGTGGACTTCTTGTGTTTCAAATATACAAGCCAGGCAGATTCTATCATCACAACCACCGATAGGGAGATAATTATCCAGCTGATCAACCTCATTTGTTCCATTGAAAGCTTTATGCGCCTTTTCCTCAAAAAACCACTCCCCTGTTCGGAAGTATACCATCGGGATGATAGAATTCATCTTGAGGAGGGATTAAGGTGTTCGAAAGGCTGAAAAACCTGAAAGGCGAAGGGATATACATAGTATATTCCAAATCATTTGACTCATTAGAGCTCATGAATCTCATGGCTCCTGTTTTCGTCATAGGTTTAAAAAAAGATGGCTATATAGTGATATTCGACCCACGAAGCACAACTATTACAGGGGTTTTCAACAAAGAAGAAGACGAGATTGCAAGAGAACTCAAAGATATCTTTGAAAAAATTCTCGGAATGGAATTGAATGTTGAGAAAAAGTTGGAGTTCGATGATGAAGACTCTGATGTCATAGCATCTATAAAGGATGATGTTGACTTCTACGAGGGAATGGGAGTAATGGTTCTGGAATCCGCTGATGACAAGCCAATAAGCGAGAAAGAATTCTCCAAGGTGGTTGACAGATTTAAAATATTCACACTGGTGTCTGAGTATACAAAGAATCAGCGCTATTCACCTGAGGAATTTTTCCTGTCTTTATCACCTGGTATGTCGGGCATGGGCGCCTTTCTCTCCGTAGAAGCGCGATTCATGATATGGATCAAGAACGAGACAAAAGTGGAAGGGGAAAAGTTCCGATACTCCCTTATAAGAGCTTTCAATGTAGTCGTATCAAAGATAGCCGGGAAATTCGGATATGAGAGAATGTCAATTCTTCCTTATGAGACCATGATAATACTCACGAGAAACGTGAGGAAATTCAAGAGATTCCTTCATGTTCTGGATGTTGTAAACGAAAAGATAAAACCGTACCTTGTGGAGAAATTCCCGGTGTGGGCAGAAAATATGAAAGCTTTCGACACAATGGACATTATTGACACGATAAAATCTAAAGAAGATTTCTTAGATATGATAGCTTCAATACCAACGACAAGAGGGGTAAATATACTGAAGAGCAAAATATCAAATTCTATAGATAACTTCAACCGTCAGCTGTCAATAATAAGTAGAGAGCTTGGAAAATGGGTTGATGATCTTTTAGAGAAAGTGCTTTGACAACTAATTAGGCTGGAGGTGCACAAATTGAGGATACTGAGCGGAATGAGACCAACTGGAAAACTTCATATAGGACATTTGGTCGGGGCTTTGGAGAATTGGGTAAAACTCCAAAACGATGGAAACGAGTGCTACTACTTCGCAGCGGATTGGCACGCGTTAACCACACATTACGACGAAACAGAGCATCTCAAGGAGAACACCAGGGACATGATAAGGATCTTTCTAGCTGTTGGCGTAGATCCCAAAAAGAGTGTGATATTTGTTCAATCAGCTGTGAAGGAACACGCCGAGCTTGCGCTCTTGTTTTCAATGCTTGTCTCAGTGTCAAGACTTGAAAGAATTCCAACTTACAAGGAGATCAAAAAAGAGCTCAACTACAAAGATCTTTCAAGTGCCGGTTTTTTGATATACCCGGTTCTTCAATCTGCGGACATATTGGTCTACAGAGCTGAGGGCGTTCCTGTTGGAGAAGATCAGGTATATCACATAGAGCTCACAAGAGAGATAGCAAGGAGATTTAACTCACTTTACGCTCCGGTATTTCCGGAACCCCAACCTTTGCTATCACACACACCGAAATTACCTGGAACCGATGGAAGGAAAATGAGCAAAAGTTACGGGAACATAATACCCCTTGAGTCAGATGAAGAAACTTTGAAAAAGATGATAATGCCGATGATGACCGATACAGCAAGAAAGAGAAAATCCGATCCCGGAAATCCTGACAGATGCCCCGTCTGGCTATATCACAAGGCATTTGGAATAAGCAAAGAGGAAGCGGAATGGGTAAAAGAGGGTTGTACAAAGGCAAAGATAGGATGTGTTGACTGCAAAAAGCTCCTTTTAAAGAACATGAAGAAGAAACTCCAACCGATATGGGAAAGACTTGCCGAGATAGACAAAGATCCCCATTATGTAGACGATGTCATACATGAGGGGAACAAAAAAGCCAGAGAAGCAGCTGGGAAAACGATGGAAGAAGTCAGAAAAGCTATGAATCTTATGTTTTAAAAGGGAGGGATATCCTTTGGATGTTGGCACCCATGTCAGTGTTGAAGATGTAGTAAGGGTTGGAAGATTCAAGGAGAAGGTAGAGATTTCAGAAGAGACAAGGAAAAAGTTAGAGAAATCGAGGGAAGTCATCGACCGCATCGCAAACTCAGACAGGGCAGTTTATGGCGTGAACACAGGGCTTGGAGCACTCGCAAATGTGAGGATATCCCATGAAAAACTCAAAGATCTGCAGAAAAATCTTCTAATGTCGCACGCGGCTGGATATGGAGAGCCATTGGATGAAGAGATAGTCAGAGGAATGATGTTTTTAAGAGCGGTTTCTCTGTCAAAGGGTTTCTCCGGTGTGAGGCCTGTGGTGGTTGAAAAGATCATAGAGTTTCTCAACAAAGATATTATCCCATATGTTCCATCTCGCGGATCCGTTGGCGCAAGTGGGGATCTCGCGCCGCTCGCTCATACATTTCTGCCCATAATAGGTCTGGGATATGTTCTAAAAGATGGTAAAGCTTTTCCAGCGGAAAAGCTCCTGAAAGAGCGCAATATAAAACCACTCAATCTTAGAGAGAAAGAAGGTCTGGCTCTGATAAATGGAACACAAGTGATGAGCTCTTTGATCTCCTTTGTCATCAGGGATTCTTTTAGACTCTTGAAACTAGCTACTATGACTTTTTCCATATCTTTTGAAGCACTTAGAGGAAAAAGAGACGCGTTCGATCCAAGAGTTCACTCACTAAGACCTCACCCAGGACAGATGGAGATATCAAAAATCGTGTGGAAGTTAACAGAGGGCAGTAAAATAGAAAGAGATGAAAGCAAAGTCCAAGATGCATACACACTTAGAACTGTTCCGCAAGTTTACGGAGCGGTTCTAGATACCGTGAACTATGCAAAAGAAGTCATGACAAGAGAAATAAACTCCGTTACAGACAACCCTCTAATATTTCCCGAAGGGGAGGCAATATCTGGGGGGAATTTTCATGGAGAACCTGTTGCCCTCGTGGCTGATTTCCTGGCGATAGCTCTCACAGATCTTGGAAACATGATCGAGCGCAGAATAGACAGAATACTCAATCCCAAGACGAACGAAAACCTTCCGGCGTTTCTAGCTTCTGGTGAAGAGGGGTTAAATTCCGGATACATGATATATCAATACACCGCTGCATCGCTTTGCAACGAGAACAAGGTTCTGGCAAGCCCAGCGAGCGCCGACACGATTCCCACATCTGCCTATCAAGAAGATCATGTTAGTATGGGTATGACATCCGCGCTTAAGTTAAGGAGAATACTGGAAAACCTCGAAGCCATATTAGCGATCGAGCTCATGATCTCATCGATCGCCTTGGAAAAAAGAGGCCTAGGAAGCGCCGCACCGAAAGTGCGCGAACTTGCATCAAAGGTTCTAGACATGATGAAACTCTCAAACCATGACGACTTTTTCTGGGAGAATTTTCAGAGGATTTTAAGTTTTGTAAAAGGTGAAGTAGAGGGGAAGGGAAAGATTGGCTGAACTCGTATTCAGAAGTGAGACTTTTGAAGGACCACTCGATCTCCTAGTTTACATGGTTAAATCAAAGAAAGTGGATATCAGAGAAATCCCTATTTCTGTTCTCGCGGACGAATTCTTGGAATACATGAAAAGAATGGAAGAACTCGACATACAACTCTCTTCCGAATTCATATCAACTGCATCACACTTGATGTATCTAAAATCGAAAGCTCTTCTTCCCAAAGTTATGAAAGAAGAAAAGGAAGCGTTCGAAAAAGAAAAAGAGAAGTTTTACGAAACTATAGAGATATACTCAAAGGTGAAAGAAATCGTCAGCGAGGTGGAAAAGAAGGGGAAAAGAAGCAGATACCCCGTTAGAGTTAATAGAGTTTACGGCATTGTAGATAAACTCGTTTCAGAAGCTCTGAAGGCAGCTGTTAAATCTGTAAATCTGAAGAGTAAAGTTTACAAGATAAAGCGAGAAGAAATTCCTTTAGATGAGATGATGAATAGAATTCTGTCTAAAGACTTTCCATTAGAATTAGATGAAGTTATAAGTACCGCAAGGAGTAGATACGAGCTAGTGATGATTATCGTAGCCGTACTGGAACTGATAAAGATGGGAAAAATTTTCTATGAAAACGGGAGGCTAGTCAGGTATGAATGAGAGAGCCGTTGTAGAAGCGGTTATATTTGCTTCCAAGGGCATCACATTAAAAAAGCTTAAAAAGATAACCGGTATCGAGGAGGAATCTCTAAAGAAAATAATAAATGATATATACGAGGAATGTTCAAAAGATGACAAAGGCATAGAGCTAAGAGAAGTTGAAGGAAGATACAGATTCTACACGAAAAAAGAATACTCTGACTATGTAGAAAAGGTGACAAGAAGAAAATATTCCAAGCTTAATGAGAATCAAATGGAAGTCGTAGTTATAATAGCCATGAATGGACCTCTTTCCAAAAAAGAAATCGATCAGATGCGCGGCAAGGATTCTTCTGCTGTCATCAGAAGTCTTAGGGAGATGGGAGTTGTCAGCAGGAAGAGAGCGGGAAGATCTGTCTTGTATAATTTAACAAGAGGATTCAGACAGAGCTCTATATACGAGGAGATCGTATCGATGATCAGAGGTGATGCGAATGGATGAAAAATTCATGAAAAGAGAGGTTATGATATGGCTCAGCACTCTTATAATTATATTCACCATAGGCTTGATAATAGTAGTTTATTTCATGACAGAAAGGATGTACTCCATATCCAAAGATAAGGAGTACAAAATCGTTGGAAACTGCTTCCAGTACATGATTCTAAAATCCCTTACCCAGTTAAAAGGCATCGCCGAACATTCGTCATACGATATCAAACCTTATATATCTTCAGGAGACAAATCAACGATCTTCAATGAATTCCAGGGTTTGATAATAGAAGGAGAGATAACGGGAGCTGTGGTTGAAACTAAGTACGGAAGGGTGATCTATTCGACATTCGAAAAGATTCCAAGCCAGTTAAGCGGAAGGATACTTACATCTTTAAGGGAGAGGAGATATCTCACAGATATAACGGATATCAATGGAAAAATTTCCTCTGTCGCAGTCGTCCCAATTCTCCAGAAAGGAGAACTGTTAGGAGTAGTTGCAGTCGTTAAGGATTTCGAGAGCGAAATCGAAGCAGCTAGCGAAAGGTTAGGAGGAGACTTCAGCATCATAAGCTGGGAGGAGATACCAGAGATCTCCGAAAAACTCAAAGAGGGAAAAGATTATGTAGCACTGAGAAAGAACAAAAAGGTGGAAGTCTACTACAACGCTTACAACGGAAAGTATTTCATCCACTGGTCAGAACCGGATGAAAGGGGAGCAGTAATCAGAAGATCAATGGTGGTGATATCCCTCTTTAACATCCCGCTTTTTGCCACAATCCTCTACTTCATAATGATGCTCAAGAAAAAGATAACATCCAACTTTATCGATCCACTCAAGAAAATGATAGACGCTCTGGACGACCTCGTAGCTACGACATCTTCCTCCTCCCAAGAACTTGCCGCATCTTCTCAGGAGTTGGCAGCAAGCACGAGAGATTTAGAAGACAAGGGAAGGTCCTTAAGCGAGCATGCAAACGGTATGCTACAGGATTTGGAAAAGACTGAAGGATTCTCCGAAAATGTTGCAGAGTTTGCAGGATTTCTAGAAGAATCCATAGCGAACCTTGAAAAGTTGTCTGGTGATCTGAGCGAATCAATGCAGGAAATACACGAAATGGGAGGATTGATCCAGCAGATAGGGGAAAGGATCGTGGTTCTCTCCATAAACGCATCGATAGAAAGCTCCAGAGACACGATAGACAGGCAGGCGATCAAAGCTTTAGCAGATGAGATAGGAAATCTCTCTGAGACCACCACAGAAAGAGTCTCTAAAATCTTCGCATCCTTGCAAGGCTCCCAAGAAAAGCTGGATCAAATGAACGCCGCACTAAAGGACATCATGAACGAAACGAGGAGACTCGCCGATGGTGCAGACAAACTCCTTAGGATGATAAGGGATAACAAAGGAGAGTTTGAAAAAGTCTCCGATGTCATTGAAGGGATGTTTACCTCTATAGAAGAGGTGAATTTTGCATCCCAGAATCTTGCAGAAGCCGCAACAGAGCTCTCTCAGAAATCATACGAGATTCAGAAGATGGTAGATGAGATTATTATGAAACATTCTCACGGTGGTAAAGATCAAAAGGAGGTGGAATGAAGATGTTTGATTACAGTCAGCTCACAAGAGAAATGGAAGATTTAAAAGATCAGGGGCTCTACATCTACATAAGGACACTGGAAGGTCCCCAGGGGGCTTGGCTGAAAATAGAGGGAAAGAAAGTTCTCAACCTTTGCTCGAACAACTATCTGGGCTTTGCAAACGAACCACGGCTCAAAGAAGCTGCTAAAAAAGCGATAGATTACTGGGGAGTCGGACCTGGAGCCGTTAGAACAATAGCTGGAAGCTTGAAGATACATGAGGAACTTGAAGAGGCCCTAGCCAAATTTAAAGGAGTTGAAGCGGCGTTGTTCTTCCAAACTGGCTTCATAACGAATCAAGCAGTCATACCAACACTCATAGGTGCCGAGGATGCTGTGTTCTCCGACGAACTGAACCACGCTTCAATAATAGACGGAATAAGGCTCACAAAAGCAAAACGGTATGTCTATAAACACAATGATTTGGATGATCTCAAATCCAAATTGGAGGAAGCCTCTAAGGAAGACTTCAGGAGGAAACTCATTGTGACAGATGGAGTCTTTTCAATGGATGGCGATCTTGCACCGCTCCCGGGAATTGTTGAGCTCGCAGAAAAGTACAACGCAATGGTGATGGTTGACGATGCACACGGAGAAGGTGTCCTTGGAAGTCACGGAAGGGGAATAGTGGATCACTTCAAGCTTCATGAAAGGGTAGATATAGAAATCGGAACACTGTCAAAAGCCTTTGGAGTTGTTGGGGGATATGTAGCTGGAAGGAAAGAGCTCATAGATTACTTAAAACAGAGATCAAGACCGTTTCTCTTCAGCTCACCATTATCTCCAGCCGATACAGCCGCAGCACTCGAAGCTGTAAATATTCTAATGGAATCCGACGAAAGGGTTAAAAAACTCTGGGACAACGCAAAATATTTCAAGGAAAAGATGAATGCACTCGGGTTTGACACAGGTCACAGCGAAACCCCGATAACTCCTGTCATGCTATATGATGCAAAACTCGCTACAGAGTTCAGCAAAAAGCTCTTCGAAGAAGGAGTTTTTGCACAGGCAATAGGCTATCCGACCGTTCCAAAAGGAAAAGCGAGAATAAGAGTCATGATAAGTGCCGTTCACACAAAAGATGATCTGGACTTCGCCATAGGAAAATTTGAGAAAGTTGGAAGAGAATTAAATGTGATAAAATAACCAAACATCGTTTGGAGAGGATAAGAAATGAATTTTCTTGAGAGATTGGCCCCGCGTGAGATACTATCGGGGTTTCTAGCGGTATCGATATTGGCCATACCTCGTGAATATCTCAAAGCTTGGATAGCTCTTCTTCTTGGTGATGATACACCCAAAAAAGCGGGGAGGCTTTCGCTAAACCCACTTGTTCACCTAGATCCAATAGGAACAGCTGCATTCATATTGTTCGATTTTGGATGGACAAGACCTGTCCCGATAAGACCGTGGAAGATGAAAAAGCATGGACTTTTGATAGTTTCAATCTCCGGACCTGCCTTGAATACCCTGGAAGCCATCATATTCGCGGGAATAGCCAAGAATCTCTTAAGGAATTCCTTTGCTTTTGATGTTTTCTATAAGTCGACTCTTTACAGCTTCACATACTCGGTTTTCTCACTCTTTCCAATTCCTCCACTGGATGGTTCAAAGATTTTGGAAGCGCTCCTACCTGAGAGATATTCATCCTGGATAGTAAAATACGAAGTCTATGGCACGCTTTTTCTACTCGCTCTTCTGGTTCTATGGATACTCCCTCTAATGATGGATCCTTTCGTAAATATGATAAATTCATTCGTCAGTTCGATGATAGGAATCTAGAAGGGCGGCAGAGCCGCCCTTTCATTTTCTAAACGGCAGGAAAAATTCGTCTATTATCTTTCCTTCAACTGATCTATCCAGCTTTCCCCAATCGTATTTAGCAACAGCTTTAACTGTGAACTTCACTCCATCTTTTCCGACTTCTGCCACGACATAATGAAGATAGCCTGCCTTCCCAGATTCCGTTCCTTTTAAATGCTTCCTTCCAGATGAGAGAAGTCCGAATCCAAGTGGAGCTCCTCCCCCTCCTGTTGTTACATATGTAACTCCATTTATTAAGAATCTTTCGTAATGATGATTATGCCCATTGAAAACGACATCGACTCCATATTTCTCAAACATATTTTTCCATTCGTCTTTTATCGTAGGCTCTCTGTATGGTGAATTCGTAAAAAACGGATGATGGAAATAAACGACGATGAATCTGTACGACTGAGCCTTTTTCAATTCACTTTCAAGCCACTCCGTCTCGAACTTGTAAACGCTTGAACCTTCGGATACATTGCTATCCAAATCAATGAAATATACATCACCGGCTGTGTAGGAATACCACCTCTTATTGAAATCTCCTCCACCCCTTCTTAGAGTAAAAGCTTGATAGTAAAGAGGAGAATTTCTCTCGTGATTTCCCAAAGTTGGAAATATAGCCACTTTGGAATAGATGTACTTTCCAGCCGCAAAAAACTTGTCCCAATCTCCCTTGAGATCTCCACTCTCAACCAAATCTCCCGTGTGCAACACGAAATCAGCATTCTCTTTCGCCATAGCCTTGCACACCATTTCGTGCCAATCTTCATTCGTTCTCGTATCACCATAGACTAAAAACTTGACATTTTTTCTCTTTATGGTCCTCAGGGTAACTGCCTTTTCAAGATTTCCAGCCCTGACAATCGCCTCTCCAACTTCTCCTTCTTTCATTCCTCTTATCTCTATATTATGGAATGTATCTATGATATTGTCGGTATATTCCCTTCCATTGTAGATCACAACTCCTCTTGACGGTCTCCATGTCCTGAAAGCAACCCAAACCTTGTCATAGTCTGATCCTGAGAGGTATGGCTCCCATCTCCAACCACTCTTTGGAACCTTCACAACTATTTTCGATCCAGAAGCCTGCTCCAGTTCATAATCCTCTCCCCAAAGCAATGAAAATTTCGCACCATTTCTGTAAGATATCTTCAACCTCCCGCTCTCATCCGCCTGAGCAGCACTTAATACTTTCCCGTTTGAATTTTCCACGACTACTACTCCAGGAAGAGCTTTACCAGACTCATCGATCACAGAGAATTCTCGCTCCTCATCAGCAAGCCCCATTTCTTTCTTCACACTTTCAAGGTCGCTATTTACATAAATCTCCAAAGTCAGTTTATTTCCCACATTTCTTTTCATTATTATGAATTTCCCAGCCATAAAGAATGATCTTGAACCTTTCAATTTGAATCCATAAGCAGCGTGCCTTCCTTGAATGAAGTGGTAGTTCAATCCTCTCACGATAATCGGCTCGAAATCACACGGCTCGATCAAAAATCTAAGGTCTGATATGTAGCCTTCAGAAGACACAGAAACTTCTAGCTTGTTTTTATACCAGCTATAAAGAACTTCCAAATACGAATTTCCAGCGCTTCCAATCACTTTCAAAGAACTTCCTGAGAGTTTCCAGCTATCTGGAACGAATTTCTTCTTGTTGACAACCATTTCAAAGTCCTTCAATATATCAAACCCATTTTGAGGAGCCAAATTAACCAAAACTCCCCCTCTAAACTCCGCGACTCCTCCAGAGCCTTTCAAAGTGATATCTCCTGGAAAAGAGCAAATCCCGCTCAGGGAAAAAGAGGTCAGTGTCAAAGCCAACACCAGCAGAAGAATTACCTTTCTCATCAAACCCTCCCCTTTCTCTCCGTTATTTTTCTTATGTAGCTGAAATCTGGAATTACATCCTCCTGATAAAGTCTTTCAACAATCTCCAATATCTCATCTCTGTATCTCATGGCTGAAAATTCGATCTTCAGAAAGGCTATAGTATCAAGCACCGCAAAGAGAAATGTAAGAAGAAATAGTTCCAAGACAAATATGTCTAATGGAAGATTCAAAAATATATCAACAATTCCAGCGACTATTATCCCTGAGAACAGATCCTCAGCTACAGCTTTTATGAAATAGCTCACAGCGTATTTTAAAATTATCTCTGACTTTTTCGCCTTTCCAAAATCCTTTGCCATCTTCCTGAAATTTTCAATATTCACTCCCCGAAACTTCAAAGATATGAGCCTGCTCACAATCACAGCTTTCCAGAACATTTCATCCCCTGTAATGAATTTCCAAACAGCCACTACGGTCCTCGTAAAAGGGAATTTCAAAAGATCTTCCATTTTCAATCTCTTCACGATTTCTTCCTCCCAACTATCCGGCATAGAGGAATTATAATGCAAATTATCTTTCAAAATAAAGGTCAGATCGTTGTAAAATACACACCAGCAAATCTGAGATAGGAGGTAAAGATATGTTAGAAGCCTTCCTGAAATATTTTGAAAACACTTCGTTCTACGGATTCACATTTGGTAACTTCGTCATGTTTGCAGTCGCCGGAGCTTTGCTCTACATAGCAGTTGTCAAGGAATCCGAACCACTTTTGTTGGTCCCGATATCCTTCGGAATAATCCTAGCAAATATACCACCGAATATAACAGGTATATTGAATCCTCCAGGGAACGGAACTCAAGGAGGGCTCCTTTGGTACTTACAAAGAGGGCTCTACACCGGCGTCTATCCTCCACTCATATTCTTGGGCATAGGGGCGCTGACTGATTTTTCATTCATGTTATCATATCCGATAACGATATTTTTGGGTGCCGCTGCTCAGGCTGGTATATTCATAACCTTTCTTCTCTCCAAAGCGATAGGTTTCAACCTCAAACAGGCTGCATCTATAGCGATAATAGGTGGAGCAGATGGACCCACATCGATTTACACCGCCTCAAGATTTGCTCCAGAACTTTTGTCCGTCATAGCGGTTGCCGCTTATTCTTACATCGCTCTTATACCGGTTTTGCAACCGATAGTGTCAAAAGCCCTAACAACTAAGGAAGAAAGAATGATAAGGATGGGTCAGCCAAGACATGTTTCAAAACTTGAGAGGGTTCTATTTCCAATATTCATAACCTTGATAGTAGGAACATTGGTTCCAAAAGCGCTCCCGCTTGTTGGGATGCTCATGTTCGGCAACCTCTTAAGAGAGGTTGGTGTTGTCAAAAGATTGGTTGAAGCTGCAAGCAGATTTATACTGGATACAGTTACAATACTTCTCATGGTCTCAGTAGGTTCAACTGCAAGAGCAGATCTATTCTTAAGGCCACAATCTTTGATGATATTTGGCCTTGGAGCCTTTGCTTTCGTAGCAGCCCTCTCCACCGGAATTTTATTTGCTAAGTTTATGAACCTTTTTTTGAAAGACAAGGTCAATCCACTTATAGGAGCCGCAGGAGTTTCCGCAGTTCCGGATTCTGCCAGAGTCGCTCACAAAATAGCCATGGAGGAAGACCCTCACAACTACATATTGATGCACGCCATGGGCCCGAATGTCGCAGGCGTTGTCGGATCAGCGATCGCAGCGGGGGTTTTTCTCTCTTTGCTAAGCTGAGTGGTAAAATGACAAGTAGAGAGAATATTTCCTAGGAGGTGGTGAGGGTGAAGAAATTACTTCTGGGGATCATTTTAGTCTCGCTTTCAATGAATCTATTAGCTTCAGCTGTTTTTATCGACTACGAAGGGCTCTTGAATCCGATGGATACCCTGTACAGTTTTTCCAACCCAATAGC
>WGAO01000123.1 GCA_015489065.1 Thermotogaceae bacterium
CAAAGGAGATGGTAAATTAAAACAACTTCGCCATCATGTAGATGTCATGATATCCGTCAGATAACTTGACAGCGTTTTTCTTAATACCTTCAAGATTAAATCCCAATTTTTCGTAAAGAGCTATTGCTCTTTTATTGATATCAACAACATTGAGCTCTACTCTCTCCAGTATATTTCGTGCCCACGAAAGTCCTATTTCCATGAGTTTCTTTCCGATTCCTTGATTCCAGTAATCCTTTTTCACGGCTATGCTGAGCTCTCCAGAATGCGCCATTCTTTTTCTTCTAGAGCCGGCTATTTTTAGAGTTGCTATAACATCTGAACCATGAAAAGCGATCAGATAGAGCCTGTTGAAGAGTTTCTCGTATATCTTTATGAGGGCTCTTTCTTCCGATGAGCTCAGAACTTCATCGGAGCAAGTTATGAGATATTCGGTCTCTGAGGTTACCAGTTTGTAAAAAGCGTGGAGGCGATCTGCATCCTCCACGCGAGCTTCTCTAATGTAAATTATTTTTTGATTTTTAGTCCTAAAGAACTCCTCTATCATCCTTTAACTATTCTCGTTCCGGTTTTCCCTTCAAGAGCTTCTTTGAGCTTTGACATGTCGGTTATGAGAGCTTCTTTTCCAGTTTCTTCCACGAACTTTATTGAAGCCTCTATCTTCGGTCCCATACTTCCCTTTGGAAATTCTCCAGCTTCAAGATATTTCTTGGCTTCAGAAGTTGTGAGAACATCTAGGGCTTTCTGATCAGGTTTCCCGAAATTCAAGTAGACTTTCTCAACACCAGTGAGGATTATGAGCATATCGACATCGAGCTCTATAGCGAGAAGAGACGATGCCCTATCCTTGTCAATGACAGCCTCGACTCCTCTGAGTGTTCCGTCTTTTTCTCTAACAACGGGTATTCCTCCTCCACCAGCTGCTATGGCTACGATTCCGGATTTTAAGAATTCTCTGACGACTTCCTTTTCTACGAAATCAAGTGGCCATGGAGATGGAACAACTCTTCTCCAACCTCTACCAGCATCTTCAACCATTTTCCAGCCCTTTTCCTTCATGAGTTTCTCGGCTTCTTCTTTGGAGTAGAACGGTCCGACAGGCTTAGTCGGTTCTTTAAAAGCGGGATCGTTTTCATCGACGACGAGCCTGCTGACAACCGCGGCAACTTCTTTCTCTATACCTCTTCTGATAAGCTCGTTCTGAAGCGTAAGCGCGATCATGTATCCCAAACTGCCTTGAGTTTGCGCGTCGTTAACATCCAGCGGGAATGGTGGGACTATATCCTTGGCGGCTTCCTGCTGAAGAAGCAAGTTTCCAACCTGTGGCCCATTGCCATGGGTTATGACGATTTCAAAGGAATCAAGCATGTCGGCAAGATAAACAGCAGTTTCTGCGAGGTTCTTCATCATGTTTTCCGCGGTGGCGGGTTCACCGGGTCTATTCACCGCGTTTCCACCGATTGCGACAACGGCGGTTTTCTTCACTCTAATCCCTCCCCTTTGGTGTGGTTGGAAGAATTATATCAGAAAAATCTATTTATTTTACAGCGCCTTGGGTTATACCGACTATGAAGTACCTGGAGAGCAGGAAGAAGCCAATCATTATCGGTATGACTGACATACTTAGAGCAGCAGAAATCAGATTCCATTGATTAGAGTATTCTCCAAAGAATATGGATATAGCAAGTGGAACGGTTTCTTTTCCTTGAGAATTGATTATTATGAGCGGGAAGAAGAAGTCATTCCATATTCCAACAAAATTCACAACTCCAACGACTACAAGAGCATGTTTGATGAGTGGCAAATCAATTTTTGTGAATATGGTCCACGGATTTGCACCATCTATCATTGCGCTTTCTTCGAGTGCTTTGGGAATGTCATCCATGAAATTTTTCAAAAGGAATGTGGCGAAAGCTATTCCAGTCGAAACATAGACTATGATGAGTCCCAGTCTGGTGTCCAATAAGTTCAGCTTTTGAAGTATCACATAAATTGGTATTATCGCAAGACGTGCAGGAAGAGCAAGACCTGCTATTATGTAAATGTACAGAAATCTTCTAAAAGGGAAATCATATCTTGATATTGCATATGCAAGCATTGATGATACAAACAGTATTCCCAAAACTGATACTGTTGTGACATAAATACTATTTGCAAACGCAGAGGTGAGATTTGCCCTTTTCCAGGCTTCTACAAAATTTTTGAGAGAGAATTGGCTTGGAAGAGAAAACGGTTTGAGGAATATCTCTCTCAAACTTTTGAAAGAATTCATAAATATCATTAAGAAAGGTGTGATGATTATTATCACATATACCACAAGTACTGCGTAAATTATCAGTTTTGTTAGTCGTGATGTCCTGAGCATACAGCATCAGCTCCTTCTTCTTTTCTCAGCCATATATGCGTAAAACATCGAGAGAGGAACCACGATGACAAACATTATCACTGCAATAGCAGCACCGAGCCCAAAATCCATCCTGCTGCTTCCAAGCCCGCCAAAGGCGGTTCTATAAAACAGAGTACCCAAGACGTCGGTAGATCTGAAAGGACCTGCCTGAACTCCTTCAAGAGCATAGACTATATCGAAGACATTGAAGGACCATATAAATAAGAGTATTAGAAGAGTTTGAAGTGTTGGAACGACCATTGGAAATATAATGTATCTTATTATCTGGAAGTTGTTCGCACCATCTATGTAGGCGGCATTTATCAAATCTGGATGGATGCTTATTATCGCAGCGTAGAACACCAGTACATAGAACCCAAGATGTCTCCAGACATTCACGGCTATTATAGTGTTGAGTGCAAGATTTGGGTCTCCAAGCCAGGGCTTGGCTAAGAATCCGAGCCCTATTGTTTTCAAAAACTTGTTCACTAATCCCCACTGAGGGTTGAGCATCATGTTCCATATGAAACCAACGAGTATCATTGAGATAACATTTGGAAGGTAGACAAGTGTTTGGAATATTCTCTTCCCCTTTATAGTTGTTACAAATAGGACAGCTATTATGAAACCAAGTCCTAATTCAAAAATAGCTGTCAGAGCGAAAAAGTATATGTTGTGAACAAAAGCATTTCGGAATTCTTCAGCAAACGGCCCTACAAGTATATCCCGGAAATTTTTCAGTCCGACAAAGATTTTCTTACCAACGCCGGGCCATTGGTAAAAACTCAAAATGAAACTGTATATAAATGGATATATCACGAAGGTTGTGTACAAAATGAAAGCGGGAAGTACAAACAGGAGAATAAATTTCCTGCTTATTTTTTGCACTCTGCATCACCCTTATGAAAGAGGGGAGCCATGCTCCCCTCTTGATGATTATTTACCAAGGCGCTTTTTCAATGGTTCATACCATTGAGACAAAGCATCCTGCGCTTTCTTTGCAAGCTCTTCGGGTGTAATTTTTCCAGCATACATTGCCTGCATTCCAGGACTCAAGACATCTTGGTAAAGAGAGGGTTTTCCAGAGACGAATACGCTTCCAACCCAGTATACATAAGGAGAAGCATGATTGCTGACCACATCGGTCATTTCCATAAGAAGAGGGTCGTTCGGCATCTGTGCACCTTTAACTGCTGGGATGTTGTAGGTGACTTTTGCAAATATAGTTCCGAATTTCGGTGTGGCGGCAAATCTCAGGACATCCAGAGCTGCCTGAGGATTTTTGGAATTGGATGTAAGAGCAAGGGCACCGTCCATGAAAACATATGCCCAGGGTTTTCCGCATTTGCAGTCTGGTGGAGACATGAAGAATCCGACATTCCCTTCCATTTCTGGATTGAGTTGCTTCCACATTCCATAACCCCATATTCCGTAAAATACCATTGCAGCTTGTCCAAAGGCAAAAGCAGTGTTGAGATCATCCGTTGTATTAGCCATGAAGTTATCCTGATAGTAAACTTTCAGATCATTGAGTATTTTATTGACATAGATCCAATCTGGATCCAGGAAGTCTGTTTCGCCTTTCATAAGTCTTCTTATCCAGCATGGTCCTAGGATACTTGTTCCAACAATTGCATGCTGCATGGTAAGAGCCCATGCACTTTTTCCTGGAACAAAGAATGGAGTAACACCATGCTCTTTGAGAATTTTGGCGTTCTGAACGAGTTCATCCCAGCTTCTTGGTTCCTGAAGATTGTATTTCTCGTATATCTTCTTGTTGTAAAACACACCGACAACCTGAACGGCGAATGGAACACCATAGGTCTTTCCACCGGTCCTGATGTTGTTAAGAACACCTTCGGAGAAATTTGAGAAATCTACTTGTCCATCGAGGGGTTTTATAAGTCCGGCGTCGATGAGGGACTGAGTTCTAACACCCGGAAGCCTTCTTGAATATATTATATCAGGTCCTTTACCGCTCTTTAGAGCCATCATGACTTTTGAATCGTATTCGGTTGGAAGAAACGCTCTAAAGACTATTTCTATATCCTTCCCCTGTGCGTTCAGCTCTTTCTGAACTTCTTTCCATACCGGCTCGTCTTGAGATCTCCAGCTCCAGATTTCAACTTTTGTTTTGGCAAACGCTAATACTATAGAAACGACGAGCAGAATCGCTAGAAACTTCCTCATAACTTCACCCCCTATAGTCTTGATGCCTTAATTCTATCACTATTGATTACAAAATAACAAATTTTTGGTATTTGTTATAATGTTATGTCGACACCGAATTTAGATAGCTCATTTTTTGCCCAGTTGTATGCTCTTCTTAAAGGTTTTTCTTTGCTGTTTGATATCTTCTTAAGATATGGAAGAAGATCTGAAACGCACTCTTGGCAAAACTTGAGGGCAGGCGGAATTGTGGAAATTGGGAGTCTGCGTGTCCAAACATTTGGATGATCTATCCAGCTGTCAAAAAGTCGGTATTCTTCTTCAAATCTCAGAAGTTTTGAGAGCACTTTTGAGGCGAGCTGATCACATGTTTCCCAATCGAAAACGAAAGGTGCAACTTCTTTTAGAATTTCAAAAATTTCTTTGATTCTCCCGTGATTTATATTTTCAGAGAGAATACCTATTATAAGGAGTCTTACCTCTCTTTTGCTCTTTACAGCAAAAACTAGCTCCTTTTCATCTTTCACAGAGAATTTCCAGAAGTTTATGAGAGGTTTCTTGCATTCTGAAAGATTCAGTTCTTTTGAAAGAACTTTCGCAAGTTTCATTATGTCAGAAGTTTTGGTGAGTCTGTGAACTTCAGATTTTCTGCAGTTTTTCCTGATGAATTCAAGAGCATTCTGAAAATTCCCCGATTTCAGGAGTGTGCAGATATTCATCTTTTGCTCCTTTTGAATCTTATAAACACCGGAGAGCCTGTGAAGTGGTATACTTCTTCTCTGATCATTCTCTGAAGAGACTTTGTATAGCTCTTTGGTATATCTTCGGGCCTGTTTGAGAAGAACAGAAATACTGGTGGTTTTATATCGACCTGCATTCCAAAATATATCCTAACTTTTTTTCCTTTTTTTGATGGAGGAGGAGAAACTAGCAAAAATTTCTCCAAAGCTTTGTTTATCCTGCTCGTTGGTACTTTCGTTGTATAGGATTCGTAAGATACATCTATTGAACTTAAAAGCTCTTTCGTTCCCAAATTTTCCTTTGCCGATGTGAAGACAACCGGGCTATAGTCGATGAAATAAAGCTTTTCATAAAATTCATCTTCCAGCTCTTTGATCCGCTCTTTTCTTCTTTTTAAAAGGTCAACCTTACTAAAGGCTACAACTGTAGCTTTCCCCTTTCTCTCTGCAAGACCGGCGAGTCTTTGGTCTTGGCGTGTTATTCCCTCCGTTGAATCTATTACAAGAACTACGACATCGGCATTCTCAAGTGCATCAACACTTCTGTAAGATCCGTACTTTTCTAAACTTCCTTTTTCTATACGAGCTTTCCTCCTCAACCCCGCCGTATCTATGAAGAGATATTTCTTTTTGTCAATCTCGACCAGTTCGTCAATGTAATCCCTCGTCGTTCCGGCTATTGGAGTCACTATAGCTCTTTCCTGACCAAGTATGGAGTTGAACAGCGAAGATTTTCCGGCGTTTGGTTTCCCTATTATCGCAATTTTCACTACACCATCCGATTGAGTTTCGATCTCCATATCAGCTCCGAGCTCTCCTAATTTTTCTAGAATTTTGTCCAAAAGAACATCGATATTTTTTTTGTGCTCTGCAGAAACGGGTAAGGGATCCCCAAAACCAAGAGAATATAGCTCTGGAAGAATCTCTGAGAACGCTCTTTCATTCTCAACTTTTGTAGCAACTAAGAGGACTTTTTCTGAATATTTTCTCAAAAAGTCCGCTATACTGTGATCTTCACTTGTTGGGGCTCTTCTACCATCCACTAGAAAGAGAACAAGATCCGCTGATACTATCTTGTCTATTACCTTATCTCTTACTTTCTTCTCCAGCTCTCCAGGTGGCTTTTCGAATATTCCCCCCGTGTCTACTAGATAAAAAGCTCCATCTTCTGTTCTCACTGCATCTCGAACGATGTCCCGGGTAACTCCCGGGACATCATCTACGATCGATTTTCTTTTCCTCACCAGCCTGTTGAAAAGAGTGCTCTTTCCAACATTTGGTTTTCCAATTATAACTACCTCAGCCATCACTTTCCTCCTCAGAGAGTTTTTCCTTCAGAATCCTACCTAAATTCTTCTGAGCGTTCTGTGTCTCGCTCTTGTACTCCTGTATTGCCTTCATCTCTTCTAAATCCTTGACACTTATTATCATTTTTTTGCCAAGTCTTCTATCGTCTAATATTCTTAAAACGACCGCTTCGACTTCTTCACCGTTTTTGAGCTCATTTTCCACATGATTTGCAGGGAGGAATGCATCTACATTGTAATCTCTAATCCTGACAACATATCCTGAGTTTAGAACTTTTCTTACTTTTCCCTTAACAACATCACCTTTATTGAGTTTTACCCCATCCCACGGATTCTTATTCGCCTGTTTTATAGACAGCCTCATCCTTCTGTTTTCCTTATCTTTACTTAAGACTTTGACATTTACCTTTCTTCTTTCTCTAACAACTTCACTTGGATTGTCAAAGTAATACCAGGAAAGTTCTGAAAGAGGAACAAATCCACTGACTCCATCTTCGAGTTCTACTATGGCACCAGTCGACAGAACTTTTACCACTCTTCCCTCATGAACGCTTCCATCTGGATATTTCTCATCTATCTTTTCCCAAGGATCTCCCGCAGCTTTTTTATATGAGAGAACTATTCTTCTCTTTTCATCGTCAATCTCCACGACCTCAAGTTCTACTACTTCTTTTTCCTTGAGTATATCTCTTATCCTGCCTTTTCTTCCCCAGAATATTTCCTCTATTGGCACGAATCCGACAAGATCGTTTGGAAGCCTAACCGTAAAGCCATCTGATCTTATTCTCAAAACAGTTCCCTTGACTCTACTCCCCACTCCAAACTCTTTTTTGAACTCTTCAAACGGATCTGGCATCATGGCTTTGAGAGAAAGTGTTATCTTCTTTTTCACCGGATCTATATCGATGACTTTTAATTTCACCTTGTCTCCGGGCTTGAACATGTCGTTGAGATCTGCCACCCTCGTATAGGAAACCTCACTTCTTGGGAGGAGCCCTGTAAGGCCATCAGATAATCTTATGAAAACCCCAAAATTCTTAACAGATTCAATTGTTCCTTCTACCTCATCTCCGACTTTTATGTTAGAGAAAGCCTCTTCAACTTTTTTGTCGACTAATGCCCTCCTTGAAAGAACTATGTTATGTCTCCTTCTTCCTTTCTCGAAACTGATTATCTCAAATTCGAGTTCCTCTTCTGGTATAGCGCTGTTTCTTTTTATAGCCGATTGAGAACCTGGGAGGAAAGCATCTAGTACCCCATCTATCATGACTCTGTATCCACCCTTAACTTCTCCTACTATTTTCCCTTTTACAATCTTGTCTCCAGATTCGTACTTTTCCTGAACTTTTCTTAAAGCTTCTCTAAACATAGGCCTTCTCTCGGATAAATACGCTCTTCCTTCATCTTCATCTATTCTAAAAAGAAGAAGCTTCAATTCATCTCCATCTTTGTAATCACTTGGACTCTTGATGAGTTCTCTTGCTGGGACAAAACCCTCAAACTTCCCTCCAAAATCTACAATTATACCGTCTTCCGTCCTTCCAGAAACTCTGGCATTCACAACCGAGCCCACATCAGCACTCATCTCGTCGAGACTCTTGAGAACTTCTTCCATGCTTATGTCCTCATGTCTCTCCATCTCTATCCCTCCTCAATATTTCGTTGTAGACCTCTTCAACATCTTCTGCTGGAGTTGAAGTCCCGCTCACGATTGCAACACATCTTATACCTCTTAGATCTATTTCCCTAACTTCTTCAGGTGATTCAATCCATTCTGCTTTTGTATTCCTTAAAGCCATTCTGTATAGCTTTCCAGTATTTGCACTGTGTTTTCCTCCGACAACGATTATTAAATCACACATTTTGGAAAGTCTCTTCACCTCTTCCTCTCTATTCACTGTCACAGGGCAAGCCGTGTTAACTATTTTAATCTCTTTAGCTGGAAAGTTGAGCTCAAGCATTTCTGAGACAAACTCGGAGAATTCTTGCCAAGAAGAAGTTGTCTGTGAAAGAATACACATCTTTTCCATGCCATAGAAGTGCGCTTTTGAAGTTACTATAGCATCTGGGACATGTCCCTTTAAAGCGAGCATTTCTGCATGACCCTCTTTTCCAAAGACCACTACTCCATATCCTTTCATCCTGCATTCCTTTGCTCTTTCAAAAAGAGACTTAACTATTGGACAGGTCAAATCTATTACTTTTCTGAATCTTTTCGAAATTTCTAGGAATTTTTCTGGCGGTATCCCATGTGCCCTTATAGCGAATATCTCACCGGTGGCATTTTCCGAAATCTTCAAACCTTTTTTTACCAGAGATTTCATCACTCTCTTGTTGTGAACTAT
Source organism: Thermotogaceae bacterium (assembly GCA_015489065.1). Lineage (GTDB taxonomy): Bacteria > Thermotogota > Thermotogae > Thermotogales > Thermotogaceae > WGAO01. Next base: position 8,948 of record WGAO01000123.1, read on the forward strand.
GTCTCCATCTGTAAAAACTTCTCCATTTTTCAACTCTTCAAGAAGCTTATCCACGGCGTTTTTGACTCCAAAACAAAATCCATAATCAGGTGATAAAATCACTTCCATTTTTGTTTCTCCTTTGCGAGCTTCGCAATGTTTTTCACCACTTCATCTATACTCATATTCGTTGTATCTATAACTACGGCATCCTCAGCTGGCTTGAGTGGTGCAACTTCTCTTTTGCTATCTCTTTCATCTCGATCTTTGAGTTGCTTCAGAATCTCATCGTACGGTATACTTTCGCCTTTCTCTTTGAGTTCTTTCCATCTTCTTCTAGCGCGTTCCTCTACAGAAGCCGTTAGGAAGATTTTCAACTCTGCATCTGGCAGGACGACAGTTCCAATATCTCTTCCTTCTACGACTATTCTCCTAGAATCGGCTATTTCTCTTTGAAGCCTTGTTAGATGTTTCCTCACTATGGGAATCTTCGCGTATTTTGAAGCTAGAATTCCAGCCTCAGCGGTTCTTATTTCTGGTCCAACTTCTTTTCCATTTAGAAAGAGTTTTCCGTCTTTGAACTCCATTTTTACATTTGATAGAGCTTTGTCAATTTCGGCATCGTCGTTTTCTGATATTCCCTTTTCATGAAGAAACAGGGCGATCGCCCTGTACATAGCCCCGGTATCCAGATAGTCAAAACCCAGAAGTTCTGCCAACCGCTTCGAAACGGTCGTCTTTCCGGAGCCTGCGGGGCCGTCTATCGCTATGTGAAACTTCTCCATCTTACGCCTCCTCCGGTGTGTCAACTATTCTGAATACTTTGTCAAGTCTTGTCATTTCAAATATTCTTTTAACATTCGGCTTGAGTGAAGCCAAGAGGAAGCTTTTCCCGGAATTTCTCGCGTCTTTGAGCATTGCGACTAAACTTCCAAGTCCTGCGCTATCTATGTACGATACATTTGAAAGATCGAGAACAACCTTCGTCCCGGAGAATTCTTGCATCTTTTCTCTGACAGCCTTTTTGAAGTCGGCAGAATGGTAAGCATCTATGTCTCCCTTCACAACTATTATGAGTTTCCCATCTTCTTCCAAGAAGTCCATGTTCAGCTTAGTCATTCCTTCACCTCCACCCTTATTCCAAGTTCTTTTAACTGTTTTTCGCTGACTTTAGATGGTGCCCCTGTCAACTGACATGTACCGCTCGCGGTTTTCGGAAAAGCTATAACATCTCTTATCGATTTCTCACCTGCTATTATAGCAACCAATCTATCTAATCCTAAGGCTATTCCTCCATGTGGTGGTGCACCGTATTCAAATGCTTCAAGAAGAAAGCCGAATTTTTCAATAGATTCTTCTTTTGTTAAACCTATTAGATCGAACACTTTCTCCTGTATCTCTCTGTTATGTATTCTAATGCTTCCTCCTCCAACTTCATAACCGTTTATTATTATATCGTATGCGAGGGCTTTGATTTTGCCCGGATCGTTTTTGAATTTTTCCAGTTCTTCAAGAACTGGCATTGTGAAAGGATGGTGCCGAGCAACCCACCTGTTTTCATCATCATCCCATTCAAGGAACGGAAAGTCCACAACCCAGAGAACATCGAATCCTTTTTCAAGATGTTTGAAGTACTCTTGACCTATCTTTATTCTCAATGCTCCAAGTCCTGTGCACAGTTCTTCCCAGTCTCTGTGGAAAGCCATTACGATGACATCTCCTTCTTTCATATCGAGACTCCTGGATATATCGATGTATTCTTTCTCAAGATATTTTTTCGTGGGAGATGTTATTTCCCCGCCTTTCAATGAGAACCATACTATTCCACCAAGTCCGAATTCTCTAACAAAATTCGAGAATTCATCTCCCAGCCTTCTTGACATTCTCTCGGAAAAATTTGGAATAACAAATCCCTTTGCAAAACCTCCGTTGTCTACAACGCTTCTAGCTATCTTAAAACTCGAATTTTTGAAAAACTCCGTGAGATCCTTCATCTCCATACCGAATCTTCTATCTGGCTTATCCGATCCATAGAGATTCATCGCATCTTCATAGGAAAGTCTGTCAAACTTCTCAGGAAGATCGACATCTACAACTTCCTTGAATACTTTCTTGATCATTCCCTCAACCAGATTCAGAATATCTTCTCTCTCAACGAAAGACATCTCAATATCTATCTGGGTGAATTCCGGCTGTCTGTCAGCCCTAAGATCCTCATCTCTAAAGCATCTAGCTATCTGATAGTATCTATCAACACCTGATACCATCAGTATTTGCTTGAAGAGCTGAGGGGATTGTGGTAGTGCATAGAAGTTTCCCTTCTTTAGTCTTGATGGGACAAGAAAATCTCTAGCTCCCTCCGGGGTGCTCTTAGTGAGATATGGAGTCTCGACTTCCAAAAAATTCTGGGAGTCTAAATATTCTCTGGTGCTTTTTGTAACTCGGTGTCTGAGTTCGAGATTCTTTAGAACTTTTCCTCCTCTTATATCGAGATATCTGTATTTGAGTCTCAAATCGTCTTTTGCTTCCTCACCCGGATAAAAAGGAGGCATTTTGGATGGGGAAAGGATCTCCATTTCATCTACATAAACCTCTATTTCACCGGTTGGAATCTTTGGGTTAATCGTGTCCTGAGGTCTTGATTTAACCTCACCAGATGCCTTTATAACATACTCTCTTCCAAGCTCTTCGGCTTTTTCGTATGCCGAGGATTCCGGCGTAACGACTAACTGTGTCTCACCGTACCGGTCTCTTAAAACTAAGAACCTTATTCCTCCGAGATCTCTTATCCTTGAAACCCAACCGGTGAGAACCACTCTTTTTCCCACATCGGATAACCTCAACTCTCCACAAGTGTGGGTTCTGAGCATAGATTCAACCCTCCAATCTCTCAAGGAGATTGCCAACTATATCCCTGAAAGCCTTTTCAAATTCAGTCCCTCTGTAGAAAGATACTGGAGGCTTTCCCTCATCCATGAGTTCGAGGGCTTTCGGATCCATTGGTATCTTTCCAAGAACGGGTATTTCGTACTCCACAGATAATCTGTCAGCTCCACCCTCTCCAAACGGATGGACTATGTCACCGTTTGGACATCTGAAATACGACATATTTTCCACTATTCCCAAGATCTTCGTATCTTTACTCGAACTTAGTGGTGCTGTCTTCATTTCGAGTACAAATCTGATCGCTCTTCTAACATCATCAAGTGCGACTATCTGAGGAGTTGTTACGATCACCGCACCATCCACAGACACAGTTTGATAAAGAGTTAGAGCTTCATCACCAGTTCCCGGAGGAAGATCTATTACAAGAAAATCGAGCTCTCCCCATCTTACATCAGCTAGAAACTGCTCGATAGCGGTGGTTTTTATGGCTCCTCTCCATATAACGGGTACTCCGTCGTCAAGCAAAAATGCCATTGATATAACCCTCAAGTTGTCAGAATACTGGGCTGGGACGATCTCCCCTTCATCCACAAAGAGCTTTTCTTTAACGCCGAGCATTCTAACGACATTTGGACCGTGAAGATCCAGATCTAAAAGTCCTACATTATATCCTTCTTCCGACAAAGCGACGGCAAGGTTGACAGAGACAGTACTTTTTCCAACTCCTCCCTTACCACTCATGACAGTTATTATGTTCTTGATCTTTTCCATCTTTTCTTTGAGCCTTTTCTTTCTCTGCTGGGCTTCTATGAATCTTTTCTTTCTTTCCTCAGCCTCCTTGTTGCCCTTGTCACCTCTGACATTGAACTCCATATCATTTCGCCTCCTCAAGCGCTCCCTTTGCAACCTCTACGAGTTTCTTGAAAGCGTCCGGATCGTTCACTGCTAAATCTGCCAGCATCTTTCTGTTTATCTCGACGCCGGCGACCTTCAGTCCATGAATGAATTCATTGTATCTCAATCCTTCTTGACGTGCTGCAGCGTTTATTCTTATTATCCAGAGTTTTCTCATATTTCCTTTCTTTTTCTTTCTCTCGTTGTAGGAGAACATACTCGACCTTATGTACATCTGCTTTGCAAGCTTATATCTTCTAGAAAGTGCTCCTCTATAACCTTTAGCTGCCTTCAAAATCTTTTTCCTTTTTTTCTTTGCGTTGACTGCTCTTTTAACTCTCATCTTTGTTCAACCTCCCTTCTTCACTTCATTCCAAGAAGTCTGAGAACTCTATCCTTCTCAGCTTTAGAGACCTTACCCTTCTTTTTAAGCCTTCTTAAAGTGCTTCTCTTCTTCTTCCCGGTTTTATGCCAAGCATAGGCATGACCTCTCATAACCTTGCCATTTCTCGTAACTCTGAAGCGCTTTGCAGCACTTCTGTTTGTCTTCATCTTGTTCTTTGCCATACTCACTCCTCCTTTTTCTTCGGTTTTAGAGTCATCCACATGTCTCTTCCCTCAAGCTTTGGTGGAGCTTCAACCACAGCGATATCTGAAACATCTTTAGCCACTCTATCCAGTATCTCTTTACCCTTATCCGTGAAAACTATTTCCCTTCCTATAAACATTATCGCCACTCTTACTCTTGCACCATCTTCTAAAAATCTTCTAATGTGGTTAAGCTTGGTTTGATAATCATGCTCATCTATCTTGACTCTGAATTTCATCTGTTTGACCTGCTGCTGTTTTTTCTGCTTTTTTTTGGTCTCTCTGAGTTTTTTCTGGACCTCGTACTTGTACTTTCCGTAGTCCATTATCTTCGCAACTGGAGGATTTGCATTTGGGGCTACCAAAACCAAATCAAGTCCTCTATCTCTCGCTATTGAAAGAGCTTTTCTTGTCGGCATAACACCAAGCTGTTTTCCGTTGTTGTCCACGAGTCTGACTTTCGGTACTCTTATCTGCTCGTTTCTCGGAAGATCTGCTTTATCTGCGATACTTTCCCCTCCTCGTATAAAGATTTAAAGCGGGCAAAACCGCCCGCTTCTTTACAAACAAAAATTCCAGCTTAGCTGGATATAAACTCTATTAGCCCTTGGCTCTCTAGAGCTCAGGGCGGGAAACCGGGCGGTTTCCGCTTTATTTACAATCAATGGTGGGCCGTGCAGGACTCGAACCTGCAGCCCCCTGATTAAGAGTCAGGTGCTCTACCTGTTGAGCTAACGGCCCACCTCTTTTTGGTGCCCCTGGGAGGAATCGAACCTCCATCTGCGGATTAGGAATCCGCCGTTCTATCCGTTGAACTACAGGGGCACCTTAGTTTATTTTATCACATCAAGGACCTTTTTCAAGCTGGTGGAGGCGATGGGACTTGAACCCACGACCTCTACCGTGCCATGGTAGCGCTCTCCCAAGCTGAGCTACGCCCCCACACCGGCGGAAATTGTATCAACCCATCAAGTGTTTTTCAAGATAGTAGAATTTTCATCTGTGGGTAGTCAAGAAAGAGGAGGGAAAAAGAATTTTCAAGCAAAGAGCGTTAAGTACTAATTTCAAAGATGTTAAGTTTGTCTGTTTTTCTCTAAAAGCGTTTTTAAGTATTCCTCATTGGTTAAAAATACGGATATAGGAGTTATAGATACATATCCCTCTTTAACAGCTTTATAGTCGGCTAGGGGATCATCGTCGTCTTCTATGATTTCTCCCATCATCCAGTAGTAAGTTCTCCCAAAGGGATCTTTCCTGGCTTCAAAAAAATCTCTCCAGCGTCTTTTGCTTTGCCTTGTGAACTTCCATCCCTTGATTTTTTCATACTCCAGGGATGGAATATTTATGTTCAGAGTTGTGAAGGGTGGAAGCGAGGAAAAGTCAAACTCTTCTATGAAGTTTGCTGTGAATTCCGCTGCTGATTCGTAGTTTGGATTGGCGTAGTCTGCACTGGAAACCGCTATTGCAGGATATCCGCTCATAGATCCCTCCATTGCACCTGACACCGTCCCGGAATATATGACATCAGTTCCTAAATTTGGCCCTCTGTTGATACCGCTTATAACTATATCTGGATTTTTGAAGAGTTCATCTATTCCCAACTTAACACAATCTGCGGGTGTTCCAGTAGTCGAAAATACTTTTGCGTAGCTACATATATTGAGTTCTTTTACCCATATGGGAAAGTGTATAGTTATAGCATGACCTACCGCACTTCTTTCCGACTCAGGAGCTACAACCACTACTTCGTGATCTCTTGATAACCTCTTCGCAAGAGCGAGTATCCCATCAGAAGTTACACCGTCATCATTAGTTATCAGTATTCTCATCTATTCACCTCACACCGAGAGTCCATCTTTTATAAGTTTTGGGCAAGTTTTCAATATAGCTTTCAAGCGCTTTAAAGTCGAGATCCGCCACGGCAATTCCTTTGCTTCCTGGATCTGTTAGTTTGACGACGAATCCATCCAGCTTCTTTGTCAATGCGGCTGGAGAAGAGACGAAGGTTATTCCCGTTAAATTCGATCCAAGGAAGTTTCCGTAGATTGACGAATTAACACCAAATATTCCAAGACTCTGAGATCTTGCCCAGATTCCAGATTTTAGTTTCCACTCGCTTACGGGTTTCTCGAACACCTCGCTTGTAAATATTATTCTCCCGCCGTCTTCTATGAACAATCTCGCTTTTTTGTAATCCTTTAGTTCTTTTGGAAACATAAAAGAGCATAGTACGCCATTTACCTTAAAAATTTTGTATATTGATTTCACCCCTCCAGTTGCTACGATATCTCCATCGCTCGAAATTACATAATATTCCTCTTTTTCATCTGAAAGGAGAAGTGTTCCCCCTACCACTACGCTTTCTGTGGACATGGCAATTTTTCTGAGTATAGATATGTATCCAGATCGAAATATCACACCATAATTCTCAACAATTTTCTTTCCCTTTTCGCTAAGAAGTTTTTTACCAGAGAGCGGAACGAGTCCCATGAAGATATTTCCCGTATATCTTGGAAACATGACAACATGTGGATTGTATTTTGATATTTCCCTTATTCTTTGATCCACAAATTCCAGAGTCTTCTCAACGGTGTATATCGGTTCAAATGGAAATTGATATACCATCACCCTAAACCCCTTCAATTTTCTCTGGGGGACTGATACTTTTATTCTGTCGAGATTTCTCTCTATTCTACCTATCAGCTTTTCTAGATAATTCCAGAGGAATCCCCTCATATTCTTACCTCCAGAATAGTCGTAGAAGTTCCTTCTGTTATTATTCCACTTCCGTCATCTGTCATTTCCAAAGGTGCGTATACTCCGTAGTGTATCTTTTCTAAAACATCTGCCAGACCGAATATTATCAATCCACTCTCTTGTGCATGTGCCCAAGCCCTGTATTTGAACATCATCAATCCTGCTATTCCAGAAGTTCTTTCGAATGTTATGGCTAATTTTGCTCCTTTCGCTTTTCCATGGTGAAATATTTCCGGATAGGTTGCTTCGTTTCCAACTGCGACCAGAAAGGGTATCTGGTATTCTACGATGGCGAAGTCTTCTACTCTGACAATCTCCTCGCTTTTTGAGTATACCACTGCTATCCTGTCGTTACCCACCACCGTTATATCAGATAAGAACAAAGGTGGTTCTGCCCAGGATATCGATATATCTACAGCCTCAAATTCTTCAAGACCTATCTGAGGGCCTATATAGAACTTCACTTTTTAGATCCCTCTAGGAATTTCGCAAATTTTTCTAGGGAAGTTTTCAGAGTCTTAAACAAATTGATATCGTAATCAGCTCCTTCCTTGATTTTAGAGACCAAGGCGTAGATATTCCCGTTGTGCTTCAGAGAAACGGCTACTCTATTTTCAGGATCTACCTTGAGATCAGGTATTGGAACTGTAATCCTCTCGCCATCTGTAGACATCCATCCATCTTCTGTCAGCACTGCTACCCAAACCCTTTCGATAAATTCTAGTTTGCTGATGTGAAGCGCTATCGATTGTAAAACATCGGTAATTTCTGAATTTGGATCAAATATGTCGATAATTCTTAGAGTAGTCTTCAGAGATTCCTCTTTAATTTTAAGAGAATCTCTAAATCGTTTGAGTGTTTCATCGTATTCAATATCTTTCTTCATCAGTGCGCTGCTTACATTTCTTTTTGAGGAAACTGCATATCTTCCCAAAATACCATAAGTTGCGAGATTCGTTAAAAGTGTCATGAACATAATTATCAGGTATCCAGAAGAATTTTTCAAAGACAGCCTGACAACTTCCTTATAAGGAACATAGCTGAAATAAGCACTTGCTCCTTTTGAGATAAGGATTCCTCTATCAATAGCGCGAACTTCCTCCAAAGCGGGATCATTTGTTCTGACGACCAATTTGTCGTTTACAAGTGAAATTTCAGCACTTGGGAAAGCTATCTTTTGGAAATCGTCAGACAATGCTAAGGATAAATTTCTTTCGAGATACATGGTTTTTTCTATGTTTGATTCAGTCCAAATAAACGCTTCTGCGAATATGACAAATATCATGAGAAATTCTATGGTGAACAAGATTGGATGCATTAGTTTGAACATGATCATCGGTCTATCGATCTGTGTTGAGCTCCATGACCTTTTCTTTGATTCCAAAGAGCTTTTTACAAAGTATACAAACAGCATCAAGGAGAGTATAAGGGCTGGTATGATATAGATGCTATGACCGGCTCTCATGGCCGCCGCGTAAAAGAAGATCCCCGTCAATGGAAAAATCCATTTGAATGAATTTCTTTCATTTATAAATGACAAAGTAGCTATCAGAAACGGAACATCTACTACTGAGAAAATCCTGTCGCTCAGTATTCCTGTGATCAAGATTCCTGTGTTTATAAAGATCGGAAGCCACCATTTTTTGTTGTTTGATATGAAATCAAGAATCGCTATTGAGATGATTATCGGGAGGAAAAGAACTTTAGATAATGTGGGATCGATGTCAGGTAAGGTGCCAAAGAAAGATATTATTATCAAAGTAGATGCAATAATATATAGCGACTCTCTCTGCCTTCCACCGAGTTTCAAATATCTCACATAGTTGATCATCTTATAGTCTAGAGTGAATACAACAAAGAGACCTACCAAAAAGTATGTTATGAAGTAATACTTCTCGAAAAATCGAGAACTCCAGATTATTCTGTTAACAGCTTTCTCAAAGTCTTTTACTATGAACTTTGCGTCTTTGTTAGTAAAAAATGTCAGGAATATCAAGGAATTCAGATAATCTTTACAAGATTTTTGACACACGGGCATTGAGCTTTCTTGGGGATTTTGTAGAAAACCGTACTTTTTCAATTCGTCTTTTGATTCCATCAACGCGGCTAACACTTTGTTTGCTATGAAGTCATCGTTGGTGTAAAGATTCACCCATATGTATTTACAAGGTTTTGAAAGTTTAAAAAATTCTTTGCAGTCGACTTCTTCATAGCTCTTTGGTATCATCCATCTTAGAAATTGTGGAGTTACCACGCTGTACCCTTTTTTTACCGCATATCGAACACTCTTTTCCAAATCGTCAAATGTCAAGGGAATTATCTTTCCTTTGCTGTAGGAATCTCTTAGATATGACAGAAGGCTAGCTGCTTCTTCCGAGAACTGCACATAAGTTACATCGTATTCCAGGTCTTTTAAGGTTGCCCCCAAAATCGATGCGATCATAGCGTATTTAAGTGGAAACGCTACCTTGTCATTTCTTGGGGATTTAAAAACCACTGGGTACATTTGGAGGAGACTTTCCCTTCTTTTAAAACCTTTTTGCTGAAATGGTGATAGAACGGCATCATACTTCCACAGGGTTCCAGGTGTGATCTTTTCTATACTCACATCCGGGATTTTCTTTTTTATAACTTTATAGAGCATGTTGTTAAGCGAATCTGGAAAGTACGACCCTATCTTTGTAGAGAAAGCACTGATCACAAAAATGAGTAGCAGAGCAATTTTAACTTTCAGTTGAATCACTCCTTAATCTTCTCAACGGCGTGCGAAATTGCTTCTACGAGCTCAGGAAGAATTTCCTCAATTGCTTTCGGATTTCCAGGAAGGTTTATAACTAAAGTTTTTCCTCTGATTCCAGCAACTGCCCTTGAGAGCATCGCCTTTGAAGTATGTTTCAAAGAGTAAACCATCATCGCTATCTCCATCCCGTAAATCCTTCTATCTATCACAGATATAGTTGCTTCTGGAGTGACATCCCTTTTAGTCAGTCCGGTTCCACCGGTAGTCAAAACAAGATCCAGTTTCAAATCGTCGCACATCTTTAGTATTTCGTCTCTTATTTTATCGTAATCGTCGGGTATTATGGAATATTTTTTTACTTTCCATCCGCTCTTATTCACTATCTCTTCTATTTTTTTTCCGCTTTCATCTTCGTAAATACCTTTAGATGCTCTATCACTTATCGTTATAATTCCAACCTTCATCCGCGTATCACCTTCCCGCTATCTGACAGGTCATATCCTCCGATTTTTTTCGCTTCTCTTTTGAACTCCTCAGATTTGAGAACTTCCAATATTTTTTCAAACATAGGGGTTTTTGCAAAGTTTTTGTTTATCAAGAGATCATATCTTTCCTTGACTATGGGTATAAAGTCGAGATCCATGACTCTCGCCGCTGATTCTATACCCATGCCGACATCTGCGAGTCCCTCTTTCACTTTGACTGCTACATTCATATGAGAGATCTCTTCAACATCATATCCGTTTATTTTTGATTTATCTATGTTTTCTTTGTCAAGTAAATAATCGAGAAGAACTCTCGTTCCAGACGCTTTCTGTCTGTTTACAAAGTTTATATCGTCTCTTGTGAGATCTGATAATCCTTTTATTTTTTTTGGATTTCCCTTTCTCACCATGAGACCTTGTATCCTGTAAGACATATTTACGAGGACATAATCCTTCATGAATTTCTCTATATAGGATATGTTGTACTCACCTCTATCCGGATCGAAGAGATGTGTTCCAGCCATATGTGCAAATCCCTTGCTTATGGCTATTATTCCTCCCATACTTCCAACACTCGATGAAGATAGCACTATCTCGTGATCTTGCAGTTTGAGAAGGTCAGCCAGAACATCTATGAGTAAATCGTGGCTGCCAACTACCAGAATTTTTTTCTCAAGATCTCCTCCGGAGTATTCGACCTCAATCTCTTCTCCTTCATCGACTACTACCTTCCCCTTTTCTACGGTTAAAACTGAGTCATGACGAGTTAATGATATGAGGTTTGCTGCTCCTCTCTTCAATGGGGAGAAGACCGTTCTATTTTCAACATTGGCAAGAACGCCTCTTATGTACTCCTCCTCACTTATAGAAGATCTCATTCTGATTGAAGAGATGGCTATCTTTTTTTCGGTGATTTTTTCATAGGTTTTGTATTTTCTCAATATCACCGGTTTAACGACTTTCTGAAGGACTACATCAAGAGAAACGGGAAAACCCGGAAGACCTATCACGGGTTTTCCGTTAACGATCGCCAATATCACGGGTTTTCCCGGCTTTATATTCATTCCGTGAACTACTATTTCCCCGTTCTTCTCCAAAACTCTGTATGTGAAATCTTTTGATCCAGCAGAAGATCCAGCTATCGTGAAGATAATATCGTATTTTTTGGTAGCGCTGTTAATGGATCTTTCTATCTCTTCCGGAATATCCGGAACGACTTTTGTCACATCTGATTCAACATTCATCTCCTTCAAAAACGCTCTTACCATAGAGCTATTCGTCTCTGGAATTCTTCCACTCAATCTTGCTTCTCTTGGATCAACTATCTCATCGCCGGTAGGAATAACAACAGCCCTTATTTTTTTCAGAACGTCCAATTCAAAAACCCCAGCGGCGAGAAAGAGTGGTATATCGTAGTGTTCTATTTTATGGTACCGCGTTACTATCATTTCGCCTGCTGTGACATCTTCGCCAATTGGCCGAAGATCGTTAGTTGGAAAAACCGGTTCGAATATCATTACCCTATCATCGTCTATAATCCTTACTTTTTCTATCATCAAAACCGAATCGTAATCTTTGGGTATAGGATCACCTGTATTGACAAATATGAAATCTTTTCCTTCCTCTAAAATCTTTGGGGAACTCTCAGATGCTCCGAACGACGAAGAGCTTTTCAAAGCAATTCCGTCCATCGCAGCACTTGTATAGTGGGGAACATTTCTATTTGCGTACACAGGAAGGCCGGTTATTCTTCCTAGAGCTTCTATCGTATGAATTCTCTCTATCTCATCTTCAAAGAATCCAGACTTTCCCAGCTTCTCCAGATATTCTTTTAGTCCATCATAGAGGTCCATTCGTTTCAGATAGATCTTCCTTTTCAAGATGGTTCAACTCCTTCCTCAAGGAGTTTCATAGCTTCTATTATTTTTGAAAAGACGGTATCGTATCCGCATCCTGGGAGGTTTATAACGAATGTCTTGTTTCTAAGTCCAGCGACTATTCTTGCAAACATTCCAGTGAGCGCAGATTTCACCGTCTCGGAAAATATGAAGTATTCAAGTCCAGGAATTCTTTTGTCTATAACTCTCAATGTAGCTTCAGGAGCCACATCATCGTCTTTTATTCCTGTTCCGCCTATTGTGAAAACAACATCATAATCTTGGCATGTTAACTCGTAGAGTCTTTCGGCTATATCGCTCTCTTTTCTTTCGATTCTTTCAACGAACTCTATCTTCAAGCCATTTTCATGAGCCTTTTTCATGAGATATGTGCTGTCAATCTTGTTTTTCCCTATTATCAATATAACACCCCTCATAGACTATCCCTCCATTAGGATTGAAGAATCTCTCTGACTATCCTGTTGACAACTTTTCCATCTGCCCTACCTTTAACCTTGGGCATTATGACTTTCATGACCTTACCAAGGTCCTTTAGCGAAGATGCTCCCACTTCTTTTATAACTTCAAGAGCTAAAGATCTTATTTCATCTTCAGTTAGTTGCTTTGGGAGATATTCCATGAGGATTTCAAGCTCTTCTCTCTCAGATTGAGCCAAATCTTCTCTTCCGGCCTTTTTATACTCTTCTATTGCTTCTTTTCTCTTTTTCACTTCCTTTTGTATGATCTGAATTATCTCCTCGTCTGTGGCTTCTCCCATCTTCTCAACTTCAAAGTTCTTCAGAGCTGCTATAACCATCCTTAGTGTTCTGAGCCTTGCCTTGTCCTTGGATTTCATTGCTTCTTTGAGCTGTTCTTGGATTTTCTCCTTAAGCAACACACTCACCTCCAACGAAAAATCGCCCCGACACGGGGCGACGATTTCTTCTGCAGTTTCAGATTTCAAACTTTCTTATCATCCCAGAAAGCTTGTCGATGGAATTCTGGAGTTCGCTTAAAGAATGGACTATTTCCTCAACTCCAGCGTTGATTTCACTCGATGATCTGGTCAGATTCTCAGCGATATCTCTTATTTGCCCAACACCCTTCACGAAATTCTCCATAACCTGTGAGACATTTTCTATCGCTATCCTTATTGCCTTTCCTTCTTTTTCCACCTTTTCAGAATAAAGCGCAAGCTGGGAAAGACTTTTCTGTACTCTGTCTATGATTTTTTTGGTTTCTTTGGAAGTTTCTCTTGATTCCTTCGATATTCTCGTTATGTGCTCCACTATCTTGGCTATTCCTTCTCGATCGATCTTTTCTTTGGCGCTTTCTATGGAGGCGTTTATCGCAAGGACTGACACTGTGTCTGAGAGATAAGCTACTCTATCGTTAAGATCGTTTAAAGATTCTATCAGATTTACAGCTTTTGAAGTCTCCTCATTTACTTTCTCTAGTAAATCTAGGAACGCTATTATGGATTTTACAGAATTGTCCACTTCGTATCTTCCTTCCTCTGCTGATGTGGCGAAATTCTGCGTAATTTCATTGAGTTTAATCGCAATTTTCTCGTTATTCTCCGCTATTTTCTCTATTTCTGCAGATGAAGTGCTTATATTCATTGCCGTATCTGCGACATTTTTTGTGAAGGCTCTTATAGCATCATTCTGTTTTTTAAGGTTGCGTGTCGCAAGGGTAGATGTGAAATAAGAAGCGATTATGACAACTACCAGCATGATGGGAAATAGCACAAA
>WGAO01000124.1 GCA_015489065.1 Thermotogaceae bacterium
CGTATATAGAGTATCCAAGCCTTCTCATCATTTTCCTGACATCCTCTACCGTGTAGCGACTCCACCTGCTTCCATCTCCTCTGTAGTGGTACGGTGCATCAGTTATGAGAACTAAGACCTTCTGAGCATCTTTTCTCGCTGGAAGTCTCATGGCGTACATCATCGCATCAAGATCGTTTTCCGGAGTATCACCACCGCCTTCCGCCTTTAGCGATGCCAGCCACCTCTTAAATGTTGAGACATCCGATGTGAAACCGTAATCTCCTTTTGCTATTTCATCTCTAAAAGTAACAAGAGAAAATCTATAGTCAAAACCAGCTGATGCAATTTCATCGGCAAAATCTTTTGATTTCCTTATCATTGATTTTATTTCATCACCCATGCTCCCAGTTACATCGAAGACAAATATTATATCGACCTTTGCTGAAGACTCTCTGCCGATGAGTCCGAGATAGGTCACATCGAATTCTTTGTCACCTTCAAAAACCTTGATATCGAGATTCTCTGGATCAGGAATATCCGCAACTGCGCTAACAATTACATTTGGATAATCAGAAACATCGACCCCCGTTACAAAAAATCCCGCAAAGTAATAAGTAACGATCAGAATTGGTATCAGAACAAAAAATCGCTTCAAAATGTTCACCCCCTTCTAATTATTTACTTGCACTGAAAAGAATCCAGCTCCCATCATCTGCGATATCTTCGGCTTCTATGCTGATGCTTCTACAGTCCATATCCTCTATCAACTCCATTAGCTCATCGGGATCCATGTCCGATTCAATTTTAAAAGCGTACATATCTTTTCCCCTGCTCACAGTACCAAGGAATTTCACATCGCTTAACTTCATGAGACATCTCTTTATTTTTACTCCAGTGGAAAGTTTGTCTATCTTGAATTTGAGAACAATTTCTCTTTTAATTGGAGCCATGAGACTGTGAACCTTGATAGCTATCGTATCTCCGCTTATGTTGTAAAGCTCCATGTCCAAGTCCGAACTAAGGTTTTCTTTCATGATTTCCCAGAGTTTATCAGGAGTGTGATAAGTTCTCAGAGCGAATATCACAGTTTTTCCCGTTATCTTTTGCCTTGTCACATTCATCACATCGGGAAGATTCTCTAAAAGTTCCGATATCTTCCCTATCCAATCTATGTCGTCAAGATCCATCCTCACCCTTATGTTTTTCGGGTTGAAAGCATACTCCGCTCTGTCAATATATATTGTCTTAACAACAGCATTTGATATCTTCTCAATATTTGCTTTGCTCTTGGTACTTTTAAGAATCCACTCTATGACCTTTTCCGGAGAATACCCGGCATAAGTCTCTGTAAAGGAAAGAGATCTCGCCTTTCCCGTATCAGTTCTAACTATCTGGATATCGGATCTCATGGAAACTGAACATACTCCATAGTCACTGTTGTATCTTCCTACATAATCAACTTTCACCAATATTATGTAGGAAGCTATATCTTTGGAGATGCTTGATATATCTTGAAGATCTTCCGAGCTAACGCCATAGCTCTCAAGCTTCTTGTTGTATTCAGCCAACGCACCTATTTCTTGGATTTGAAGTCCTTTTTCTGCAAGCTTTCCATTGAAACCTAGTTTTTCGAAAAATTCTGGCTCGAAAGGATAAGAGCATTGAGAATAATCGCTCTCATTCTGATACTTTTCCGCAATTACAACACCGACCGTTGGAGATCCAACTTCTTTCATTAGATCTGACAGCCTCTTCTCAACATTTTCCTTCATAACTTCAACTTTTGCTTTAACATACCAATAATCTCCGGTCTCATCTGATTCCTTCTTCTGTTCGAGAATTTTTACGATCTTCACATAACCCTCAACCGTTGAGAAAACGACATCTTTTACCGGAGTAAGATCTTCTAATTTTGTGAGTGATTTTATGAAAGCCCCATTCACTTGCTCCAGAGCATTTCTTCTGGCATCATCTTTAGCGGCTTGAAGTGTTTCTCCATAACCTTCGACCACCACAATTTCTGAAAAGGATAACAAGGAAAAAATCAACAAGAGACTCACTAAAAATAACTTCTTCATAAGATATCACCACCCCAAATGTTATTCGATGGAAACAACTATTTCGTTGTCACTAAAATCAACAACTGAGATTTCTGCACCACCTATATTTTGACCATCGAGACTTATCGCAAGATCATCTATAGAATCCACTACAACAGAAATTTCAAAACTTCCATTTGAAAGTTTGTGAAGCTTTCCAAGACTTTGTATTCCTAGATCGTCTTTGTGATTTTTTAGGAATTTGTAGAACTTCAACACCATTATCTTTCTAGAAACTTCCTTTACAATTATCTTTTGTTCTTCAATACTGACCACAAGACCTTCTCCTGTTATATTTATCTTTACGCTAAATCCAGAGTCTTTCATGGCTTTTACAAGAATGTCTTCAAGTGCCTGAACATCGGATATCAAAGACACAGAATACGAAAGGCTTTTCGAAGATACGTTTTTGAGCTCAGTTCCGAGTATTCTAATAGAATCCTGAGCAGCTATTTCATATAATTGATTATCCATAATATCTCTTATTCTTGATCTCGTGTTAGGATCGTTCTTTGGTAGGACAAACTTAACAGTAAAATATCTTGGATTACAACAATCATTTATCATATCTTGTACTATGTAATTCAAGGTTTTCTTAACCAGCTTTGGAATACCTCGTGCTAAAAGTTCACTTACGCCTACATCTGGATCAGAATAAATATCTCTTTCGTCAACTTCAACTGATTTTGTCGTAGTCTTGTCACGTTTTAATATTTCAGAATTTTCCATAACATCTACAAAACAACCGCCAGAGGTTTTTTCGGATGTGTACGTGATATCAAGGAAAATATAATAATCGATATCTAGCTCTAATTTTTCCTTAATCTCTTCCTTCGTTTCTTCTTCTGACTCCTTTGATTCCCCAACGATACTACCCTTTTTCTTGGCAAAGTTGATTTGCCTTTTTAAACCCTTTATTGAAAATAATTCCACGCCGAACTTGCTAAAAACAGATTTCAGCATATCTAAACTACCAATATTTCTCGGAAGTGGACAACCTCGATCTTCTTTGTAATTCTCTTTAAGATCTATCGCTATCTTGTATTTGCCTGAAAGCTTTTTAAAAACATTTTCAAGCTTTCCCGTATCTAAGACTTCAACAGTTCCTTTAACACAGTAAAGACCGTCTTCTTCACTTTCTCCAACTATGTCTTTTACTTTGGCTATTCCAGATACATATGAAACAACATCGTCCCGCTCTACCAATCCGTTTCTTACAACGGTGATTGATTCTATTTCAGATCCAAGAGCATATTCTATGGCTCTTCTTTTGAGGTCATCAATAGCCTCACTACGTGTAATACCACAACCTTTAAAAACTTTAGTTCCTTTGAGAGCATCAACTTTTCCTGATCCAAAAGCGATCAAAGAAATCGCTAAAACTATTAAAGTAATGAATAACCTCCTCACACTACCTCCCCCCTCTACAAATTTTAGGTATTTCCTTAATATTTATAATACAACAAAAAAGCCGGCAGGAATTCCCGCCGGCCTAGTAGTGCTTTCAAAATCACCCTTTGAGAATTCCCCGCATTATAACCGATATAACTTTTTCAAGGATACCGGGTTTCTCCGAATGAACCATTGATCCTGATATTAAATTCGCAGCTGCCATCGGATCTATATCTTCATAGATAGCGTTGTACCTCTTCCCCTCGTCTATTAAACTCGCTATCTTACTCAAAAAACCTTCGTATCTTTCTTTGAGATCTGTCCATTTGTCCTCACTCATTACAGAAGCTCTCTCTTTATTTATGACTTCCGATATAACCTTTCTGTTCGTAACGAAATCAATATAGGCTTTGAGAAAGCCTTTGAGTTTCTTCATATAGCTCTTTTCATTTTCGATTTCATCGAAAAGGTGCTTTTCAAGCTCACTAAGAGATCTATCCCAAACTTCTTTAAAGATTTTATCTTTACTTGGAAAGTAGTAGTATATGAGAGCCTTTTTAACACCAGCCCTTTTGGCTATCTCATCTACACTGACACCGTTAAAACCTTTCTCAGAAAAAGCCTGCATAGCAGCCCTTAGTATTCTCTCTTTCGTATCCATTCGGATCTCCCCCAATGATGTGAGGGGGAATCCCCCTCACTTGGTTTCCGCTGCCATGTACTTCTTGTCAACCGCAAGCATATTCTCTTTGTTGGCGTATCTTCTCATTCTAGTCTCATAGTTGTATATTCCGCGGAAAACGGGATATCTCTCAGCATATCCATGCTCGTACCAGAGTTTATCAGCATAGACTTTCCATTCCTCTGCGAGTTTGTCTATCTCTGGAGCAAGCTCTGTTATAACTCTTTCGCTTCCCTCATGCTGTGGTATAGCGTTGAAGTGAGTAACCATTGCCCTGAAGACCTTGGGATTGTCTATTATCGGGCAGGGTCTAAAGAGATTGTTGCTGTAAGGTATCATCCTCTTGTAAGCCTCAAAGAACGGGCTCTTGAGTATCTCAAGAAGGGACTTTTCTCTTATGTTGTCAACTGCAAACTGCTGGAAAACACACGGCTCCGCGTATCCTTTAGCATTGATATGCAGATATTTTGCTCCAGCAGCGAGACATCCATGTGTAAGGAATCCATGATTCCAAAAGTCTGCAACGAATGCAAACCTTCCAGATAATCTGAGCTCTTCAGTCTTGAAAAATCTTTCGTATCTTTGCTGCGGAGTCGGGACGAGATCCATCGATGGATTCATACCAACCGGCATGAATTGGAATACCCAGGCAAATGCTACTCCCTGCTCTTCTAAGAAGTCCCAGAACTCGTCGCTCATTATCGTATCGTGGTTGAGTTTTGTAGCAGTTATGGAAGTTCCGAATATCACACCATGTTTTCTCAGATTCTCCCAAGCTTTCAAAACAGCTTTGTAAACTCCTCTTCCCCTTCTCCAATCCGTATCAAGCTCAAATCCTTCAACAGATATCGCTGTTGTTGCGTTTCCAAGCTCTGCGAGTCTTTTCGCTTTCTCTTCGTTTATGAGAGTTCCGTTCGTGTATATGAGGAAGTAGCTGTCATGAAACTCTTCAAGTATCTCGAAAAGATGTGGCCAGAAGAACGGTTCTCCTCCCGTTATTATGAAAAAGTATATTCCAAGGTCATTGGCCTGCTTGATTATGCTCGCAACTTCTTCTTTCGAAAGCTCGTACTTTCTCCCATAAAGTCCGGCATAGCATCCAACGCAGTTCAGATTACAAGCATAAGTTGGACTTATAACAACAAGCTTTGGAAGAACCACCTTGTACTTGTGCATATTCTTTTGCCTTATCGGCTCACCGAGAGCAAATTCATTTATTATGAGATTGTTAATAACACCCTCAACAACTTTCGGTGCAGATCTGTTAAATAACTTCACCCAAGAGCTTATCATCGGATGTTTTTCTTCTGCCATGTCTGCTAGCTTTTTCAATCCACTCTTTGATGGCTCCTTCGAAAGTGCACTCAAAGTATTGAGGAGTTTAGCAAATTTCTCCTCATCTGCTCTTCTCAAGAAAGCAGAGAGCATCTTTCCAGCTTGTCTGTAGATAATCCCCTTTATGCCTCCTACTGCCATATTTATACACCTCCCATTTTTACTTACCGGTTGGTAAATTCTAATACAATCGTTCCAGCTGCGTCAATACCTGATTAAAGATCGGCATTGTGAACAAGAAAATCTCTATTCTTAAAGCCTTTTAAGCGCCAATATAAAAGCCGCAGAGAAAGCATACAAGATCGCAGAAGCAATATACGGAAAAGTTGGATTAGCGCTTGCCAAAAATCCAGCAATCGCTGGTGATACCATCCCTATGATTTTTCGAAGCGAGTTCAAAGCTCCATGAATCTGTGCGCTACTCTTGGGAGGGACAAAAGACCACATCCAGGATCTATAGTATGGAAACATTACTGTGGAGCCAAACCGGATCACACCGTAAAGCAGCACTAAAACAGGAAAATTAACTCCAAACGATATCAAAAATAGGCTTACCGAAACAAGCATCATTCCCAGAAATATCATGAATCTTTGGCCTTTTCTCATTCTGTCAGATAGATATGTCGCCGCTATTGTAGAGATGCTCATAGCAACTTCTATCAGAGTAATTTCGAATAATGTTTTATGGAGTTTGAAAACGACATAGTTTATGAGAACAAGCTCAGGTATTAAAGAATCTGACAGAGCCACCAGAGAATCTATCATAAGGAATTTCCAAAAGCGGGGAGTGAAATTAAAACTAAACGACTCTTCGCTCAATTTTTCTCTCTCTTTATCCACAACTAAGAACCTCATCAGATACCATGCTGCAAAAGCAGATGTTATGGATATGAGAAGAAACGAAATTCTATAATGAGATGGCTCTGTAAAGACATATCCCAAAAGGTACCCTATTATTGGAAAAGAAACAATTTGACTGAATTCTGGAAGCCGAAGATGCCAGTTCAGAATCTCCGTTCTGCTTTGTTTTGGATAAATTATTCTCTCATATGCGGGATACAGCGGATAAAAAATGAAAGAAGTCTCTTCTGCGATCCTTCCCAAAAGAAGAAACAGACCACTCAAAGATCCTGATGAAAGGAAATAAAGGAAATATGCTATGCTATTTATAATCTCCACCGTCACGAGACCATATTTTATAGGGACTCTGTCAAAAAATTTTCCGACTATATACATGAGGACAATCGATAAAGCGTTCGTTATTGAAAATAAAACGCCAACTTCAAGGGGATTGTATCCTGTTATCATCAAGTAAAGTGGAAGAAGGTACCAACTTATAAGAGTTGGCGCAATCAAAACATGATAGATCATGTACATACGGGCTGGTTTTGGAACATCTTTGAATTTCATGAAAACATCACCATGAAACCAAAAAGATTTACAGAATCATCTCACTAGGTTTAGTTTTGAAACAATTATCTCACAGATCACCAAAATCGATCAAAAGCTCTTTATGAGCCCGCCGATGACTAAATCCCAACCATTCACCATCACGAAAAGGAGGACCTTGAAAGGTAGGGATACAAAAACCGGAGGGATCATGATCATTCCCATGGCAAGAAGAATCGACGCAACTATCATATCAACCACTATGAAGGGTATATATAACAGTACCCCCATTTTAAAAGCCACCTCGAGCTCCCCCATTATGAAGGCTGGTATTAGAACGGTATTCGGTGCATCTTCGATTTTGTCCACTTTTATATTAGAGGAGTTCGCTATCAAGAATACGTCGTCTTCGTTATGGTGATCTTTGAGCTGACCTATCATGAATTCCCTTTCTCTGCTCATTATCCTTCTGAACATTTCTTGATATCCTATCTCTTTGTTCATATAGGGTACTATGGCGCTGCTCCACATATCACTCCAAACAGGTCTCATTATAAGAAGTGTGAGAAAAAGTGCGAGGCCTATGAGAACCTGATTTGGCGGAGTCATTCTCGTTCCCAGACCATTTCTCAAAAAAGAGAAGACGATTATTATCCTTGTAAAAGAAGTGAATAGAATTAATATGCTCGGTGCTAGGGTAAGAACGGTTAATATGAGGAGTATTTCCAAGGTTACTACCAGACTGTTGGGATTTTCTGCATTTCCGAAGTTTATATTAACACTTGGAAGCGGAGGAACTGGCTGAGAAGAAGCCAATACAGAGAAAAGTATTAGAACAGCAATCCATTTTTTCATCAGAGCTTCCTCCCAAAACGTCTTCCAAGGATATTCTTAAAATTCTCTCCTTCCTGTGCCATCACTTTGCCAGCCTCAAGTTCATCAAGCTTTTTAATAACAGTTCCGCCACTTTGTGTAACGAGGAGGAAGTAATAATCATCCATTAGCCGAACCAATACTATCATCGATCCTCTATCTATGTACTTCTTCTCAAGTATAGTAATATTCTTCCCGGGAAGACCCCGGGTGAACTTTCCATTTATGAAAAGATACACAATCCAAAGAACTGCCAAAAGAACTCCTAGAGATAAGGAAAACTGAAAGATCAAATTCCAGATGGTTCAGGCCTCCCCAACCGCCTTCTTGAGAGCCTCTATAACCCTGGCAGGCTGGAATGGCTTGACGATGAAATCCTTCGCTCCAGCTTGAATTGCTTCTATAACCATTGCCTGTTGTCCCATGGCACTCACCATTATTATATTGGCGTTTGGATCTATTTTCTTTATTTCTTTAACGGCTTCTATTCCGTTCATTTCAGGCATAGTTATATCCATAGTAACGACATCCGGTTTAAGTTCCTTATACTTTTCAACGGCTTCTTTACCGTTAGAAGCTTCACCAACAACTTCGAATCCTGCTTTGGTCACGATGTCCTTCAAAAGCATTCTCATGAACGCGGCGTCGTCGACTATGAGAACCTTTTTACCCATCGATCATACCCCCCTTTATTCTTCACCGGCAATCTCGTCTATTATTTTCGTGACATCCAGATAAACTACCAATCTGCTTCCTTTCTTTATTAGGCCTCTTGACTTCTCACCATATCTTTCAAGAGACGATATACTCTCAAGCTCGTTCGTCGAAGCTCTGAGAACTCCCTTGACCGTCCCAACCATAAAACCGGCTTCTATGTCGTTGTATTTTATCACAACTATACTTTCGTACTGGGATTCATCGACATACGATCCCAGGACATCAGCTAAATCTATTATAGGAACTATCCTTCCTCTAAGGTTTATGATCCCCTTTATCATAGGTTTTGATTTAGGAACAGGGGTTATATCGGCAATATCGATAACTATCTCTACATAATCCACATCGAAAGCCATCTCTTGATCTCCAACTACGAAAGAGAGAACTTCAAACTCCTGAACGGCTTCCTTTTCTCCTATTTCCATGCCGATCACCTCACATCATTAGATTCGCAACATCCAAAATGAGTGCGATACTTCCATCACCAAGAACTGCCCCACCACTGAACTCTCTTACATCACTAAAGAGCTTTCCCAAACTCTTTATAACTATGTCATCTTGGCCTATTAGAGTGTCCACAACTATGCCGTACTTTCTATTTCCCATCTTTATTATCACGACATTCATAGATTGTGGTTCTTCATCGTGTGGGATTCCCAAAGCTTCCCAAAGTTTTATTATCGGAACGACTTCTTTCCTTATTACGACAACTTCTTGATCTTGAACAACCTGAATATCCTCTTTCGTTATCTTAAGAGTGCTATCTATGGTAGCTATCGGGATAGCGTAGACGAAATCTTTGACCTTAACTAGCAGAGCTTGAATTATTGCAAGAGTCAATGGAAGCCTTATGGTAACCTTGGTACCCTTGTCTTTTTGAGATTCTATACTGACGCTACCATTCAACGACTCGACAACATTCTTAACGACATCCATACCAACTCCCCTACCGGATACCTCCGTAACCTCATCTTTAGTCGAGAAGCCTGGAAGGAATATCAACTCGAAAACCTTGTCATCTGGTAGCATCATAGCCTTGGCTTCATCTATCAAGCCGCGTTCAACCGCCTTCTTTATGACCTTGTCCCTGTCGATTCCCCTACCATCATCAATTATCTCTATAACGACATTATTACCCTCGTGCCTTGCAGAGAGTATTATCGTTCCTTTGGGTGGCTTACCTTTCGCAATTCTCTCCTCTTTCGGCTCAATACCATGGTCTATTGCGTTTCTCAAAAGGTGAAGCAGGGGATCTCCTATCTCTTCGACGAATGTCCTATCAAGCTCTGTGTCTTCTCCCTTTATAATGAAATCCACCTCTTTATTCATTTGTTTTGCAAGATCTCTGACCATTCTTGGGAATCTGTTAAAGACATAGGCTATCGGGACCATTCTTATCTTCATAACTATGTTTTGCAAATCAAGTGTTATTCTGGAAAGCTGTGCGAGCGATTCGTCAACTTCCTTTATGTTGTATTTCTTTAAAGTTTCAACTATTCTTGATCTGGCTATAACCAATTCCCCCATGAGGTTCATCAAGGTATCGAGCTTCTCTATGTCAACTCTAACAGTTTGAGTAATCTTCTTTTTCTTCTTATCATCCTTATGATGAACATGTGCCTCAGCTTTCTTGGTATCCTCCTTTTTCTTTGCTTCTTCTTTCTTTTTCTCCTCCTCTTTCTTTTTCTTTTCAAGCTCTTTCTCTGGATCAAACGGCTTAACTATCACTCTTGCAACCTCCGTAACACTACCTATAGCCGATGACAACTCCTCAGCAGATTGCTTAGCAACAACTATGAGATCGACATCAAGATCGAATTTCTCGTCCTCTATATCTTCAACCGGAGGAACGGTTCTTAGAATCTCTCCACCTAGGTCCTCTATCTTGTGAAAAACTAAATACATCCTCGCGGCTTTCAATTGAGTACCCTCGTCAAGAGTAACCCTCACATAATAAGCTTCATAGCCCCTCTCCTTGGCTTCTTTAATAACATGAACAAGCTCGTCTGTTATCTCAATTGGTATCGGAGCTTCTTCCTCACTTTCTTCCTCATTCTCCTCAGATGAAGCTTCCTCTTTTGACTCTTCCTTTTCTTCTTTTGAGGATTCTACTGGCTTCCCCTCAAGCATATCTTCAAACTCCTTTATAAGCGCATCAACATCTACTCCTTCAAGCTCGTCACTTTCACCTTCCTCTATACTGTTGAGCATCTGCTCAAGAATATCAGCACCCTTGAACAGCCTATCTATGATATCCTCTGTGAGCTTCATTCTACCGTTTCTGATTTCATCAAGTACATTTTCCATCCTGTGGCACAGCGTCATCATCGTATTAAACTCCATAGTCCCTGCCATGCCTTTGAGGGTATGAAGTATTCTAAAGAGCTCGTTTATAGCCTCCATATCTTCCATATCCTGTTCGAGCTTTAGGAGTATGTCGTTCATATTTTGAATCGCTTCCCTCGTTTCGTCTATGAAAACGCTTAGGTACTCATCTCTCATCATGCTTTCATCCCCCCAACATTCTTCTCAATAGGTCCATTGAATCCATCGCTGCTTTCATTCTTATTACATTCCTCATTCCACTATAATTCCTCTCAACGGTTTTGTGAAACCCTCCATAAACATCTATGTAAACGAGTCCCACTGGCTTTCTTTCAAAGCTCTTGGGTCCCGCAACTCCCGATACAGCAATGGAATAATCACTTTTGAAAATGCGACTAGCACTTTCACTCATTCCACGAACACACTCTTCACTCACAGTACCAAAATTTTTAAGAATTTCTTCATCTATATTTAAAATTTCCCGTTTTACAGATTCGTTGTATGCTATTATACCACCTTTAAACACTTCCGAAACACCTGACACTTTTACAAGTAATGATGAGAGAAGTCCACCTGTACATGATTCTGCTACTGAAAGCGTCTTCCTTTGAATTTTCAAAAGAGAAACAAGACGCTCTTCCATGGTCTCTTCGTCTTCCGCATATATGTCAGAACCCTTTCTATCCTTAACTTTTCTAACAAGATCACAAAGCTCTTCCTTATTTTCATGCGGTGCTGTGAATCTTATCCAAACTCCCATCGTATAACTCGCTTGTGTGGCAACTTTTATCTTGTCATATGAATATATGATATCCCTCAGTTCATCTTCAAGAATAGATTCCCTAACCCCATAAAACTTTAGAATCTTAACAATATATCCCTCGCCAATCTTGATCTCATCTGAGATTCTCTCAAAGACATCTTTCATCTCAGAAGGCGGGCCGGGAAGAACTAAAATCGTTTTCCCGTTAAGTTTCAAGAGTTGCCCGGGAGCGCTACCAACACCGTTCTCTATAACCTTTGCTCCTTTTAAAACCATCGCTTCTTTTTCTATGCTCTTTACAACTTTTCCTGTGAATTTTCTAACCTTCTCGCTGACAACCTCGTAAAGGGCTTTGTCAAAGATCAGGTCTACACCAAGAGCTTTAGAGATCCCTTCTCTTGTCAGATCGTCCTCGGTTGGTCCTAAACCACCGGTTGTTATAATCAGGTCACATTCTCTAACAGATCGCTTGATCTCGCTAATGATATCCTCAAGAGCATCGTCGACCGATACTATTCTGGCAACCTTATATCCAAGTTCTAAAAGCCTTTTTGACAGATAGACGGAATTCTCATCAGCTATAATTCCCTCAACTATTTCGCTTCCTATTGTTAGAATGCACGCTTTTTTCAATCCTCATCACCTCTTGGCTCATTATAGTTGAACAAATATTGGACTGGCAAGTCAAACAAAGATGGCATAAATTGAAAGGAGGGGATAAAGTATGAAAAAGCTTGTAGTCATATTGGGAGTAGCTTTAGCAATTCTCAGCTTTTCTTACATAAATCCAAACTATGTCAGCCCGGTGGTCAATGTTGTTAAGGCGTGCGCACCGGCTGTCGTAAAGATAGAGGTTGAAAGAGAAGAAACGGTATCTTATTTTGATCCATTCACGGATCAGTTCTTCAAAAAATTCTTTGGGGATATACCGTTTCAGAACTACAAGAGAAAGGTTATAGGAATCGGATCCGGATTCATATTCGACAAGGAAGGATACATACTCACGAATGAACATGTAGTCCATGAAGCAAAGAACATAAAAGTTACCATGCTTGATGGATCAGAATATGATGCAAAGTACATAGGTGGCGATGAAGAGCTCGACATAGCGATAATCAAAATTGATCCAAAGGGCAAAAAACTCCCAGTTCTTGAGATGGGAGATTCCGACAAGATAGAGATAGGTGAATGGGCTATAGCCATAGGGAATCCACTTGGATTTCAGCATACAGTCACGGTCGGTGTTGTAAGTGCACTCCACAGAAAGATACCAAAGCCCGATAACAGTGGATACTACACGAATCTCATACAAACAGATGCTGCTATAAATCCGGGGAACAGTGGAGGACCACTTCTAAACATACACGGTCAAGTGATAGGAATAAACACGGCAATAATCAATCCAGCGCAAGCGGTGAATATAGGTTTTGCGATACCGATAAACACGGCCAAAAGATTTATAAACTCCTTAATAAAGACCGGAAAGGCTGAGAAAGCTTACTTAGGTGTAAGAATAGTTACTGTCACCATGGATCATGTAAAAGCGCTAGGTCTCAAAGTAAACAGCGGTGCGCTCGTCACAGAAGTCATAAAAGATTCACCGGCTGACAAAGCTGGAATAAAAGTTGGGGATGTCATAGTCAAAGTAAACGATCAGAAAGTATCGAGTGCGGCAGAACTCGTATCGATAATTCATTCCTATACCCCAGGAGACGAAGTAAAAATAGTCGTGAATAGGAAAGGAAAAGAACTCACATTCGATGTGAAACTCGGAAAATATTCAGAGAAGGGCGAGAAAAAAGTTGCAAAAGTCTTTATGGGAATAACTGTAGATGAGATACAACCAGGAGATAGGGAACAATATTCTATTCCAAGTGAGGTCAAAGGGGTTATCGTGAGAAGCGTGAAAGCAAATGCATTTGGAATCCAGCCAGGAGATGTCATAGTTAAGATAGTTGTCAACGGAAAAGAATACGATATAAAGAGCGTTAAAGATTGGAACAAGGTAGTTGAGAAAATAAAGAAAGGGGACTACATAGCACTTTACATAATAAGAAAAGGTGGGCAACTAATAACGGCGTTTCCATACATGGGGGATTGATTCCCCCATGTTTTTTGGAGTGATCCAAAATGAGAAAAGTCTTATTGATCTTTATCGGAATTTTATCCATCACACTTTTCGCCGAAAGCACTGTGAGGATAATATTCGTCGGAGATCCAGGAGTAAGCGTTTATGTGAACTTCACTCTCGCTGGAAAAATAGGTGAAAACGGCAAGTTATCGATCGGTTTTTCAACCGGTGATTTTGTGGTATCGGCTGGTGGAGAATGGTATATACAAACCGGGGAACCGCAAGTTGTCAAAATGGGAGACGATGTTCTAGTGTTTCTCAGCGTTGAAAAAGCGTCTAGAATGAGAATTCTTTCAAATGCGTATCCAGTTTCCGTGTTCGTCGATGGGAAGTATTACGGTGATGTTGATTCTCCATCTGATACACTCAAGGTTCCTGCTGGATACAGAAAAGTTGTTCTGAGATGCGAAGGTTATGAAGATATCGTGAAAGAAGTTGCTCTCCCCTGGAAAGAAATTGTTAGCATTCCTGTGAAATTTGAAAAGCTTCCAAAAGAGCTGAATATCTATCTTTCATCCGATAAATTCTCTCCAAATGGGGATTGGTATAACGATGAGCTTGAAATACATGTGTACTCCACTTTCAGATCGAAAGCGGAGCTCATCGTAAAGAGTAAAAACGGCAAGGAAATTATGCACAAAGATATAGATCTCAAAGTGGGAGATAATATCTTCAAATGGAATGGTATGGGAGCAGAAGACGGAGTTTATGAAATCTCAGTAATTGCTGGCAATTTAAAAGCTGAGGAAAAAGTCACCATCGATAGATCTCATTACACATACACAAAAGAATGGACAATAGGGATTCTCAGTGTTTTTTTAATCCTATCTGCAACGCTCGCTTACATCACCATTCACTGATTGAGACGGTGTATACTTCAATCAGGAGGTGATGAACATGGAAAAGATGACCATAAGAGATGTTGATGTCAAAGAAAGAAGCGTGATAATGAGAGTGGATTTCAATGTCCCTCTCAAGGATGGGAATGTAGCAGACGATACGAGAATAAGAGCAGCTCTTCCAACGATAAGATACGCTCTGAACATGGGAGCGAAAGTTATTCTTCTATCTCATCTTGGAAGGCCCAAAGGGGAGCCAAAACCAGAACTTTCCCTCAGGCCGGTCGCTGAAAGGCTTTCAGAGCTTCTTGAGATGGAAATTAAGTTCGTTGATGAGCCAGTTGGGGAAAAAGCGAAAGAAGCTGCGCAGAATTTGAGGGAAGGAGAAGTTCTTCTCCTTGAGAACACGAGATTTCATCCAGGAGAAACCAAAAACGATGAAAATCTAGCAAGGGAATGGGCATCCTACGCTGATCTTCATGTGAACGACGCTTTTGGAACTGCTCACAGAGCACACGCCTCGAATGTTGGTATAGCAAAGTTCATACCCTCAGTAGCGGGATTTTTAATGGAGAAAGAAATCAAATTCCTTTCGAAAGTTACATACAATCCAGAAAAACCATACTACGTAATATTGGGCGGAGCGAAAGTCTCGGATAAGATAGGCGTTATAAACAACCTAATGAGAAACGCTGATAAGATACTAATAGGCGGTGCGATGGCTTTCACGTTCTTAAAAGCTCTCGGAAAAGAAGTTGGATCCTCAAAAGTTGAAGAGGACAAGATAGATCTCGCCAAGGAAATACTCAAAAGATCCGAAAGCTTAGGCGTAAAGATAGTCCTTCCTGTAGACTTCGTATGCGCTCAGGAGCTAAAGGAGGGAGTAGAGAAAAAAATCTTCAGCGCTGACGAAGGAATACCGGAGGGTTGGATGGGACTCGATATAGGCCCTGAGAGTATCAAGCTATTTGAAAAAGAGCTTGAAGGATCTAAAACTATAGTTTGGAACGGACCGATGGGAGTTTTTGAGATAGACGATTTCGCCAAAGGAACTGAAGAGATAGCGAAGCTCGTTGCGAAGATGACAAAGAGCGGAGCCACTACTGTTATAGGAGGAGGAGATAGCGCCGCTGCTATAAACAAATTTGGTCTTGCGGATGAGGTCTCTCATGTCTCAACCGGTGGGGGAGCTTCTCTCGAATTTTTAGAAGGTAAGGATCTTCCCGGGATAGTGTCGATACTCGATAAAAAAAAATCTGACAGGCGTCTGATATTGGCTGGAAATTGGAAGATGCACAAAACGATAAGGGAAGCGAAGGAATTCGTCTCGATGCTCATAAACGAGATGAAAGACTTCAAAGAGTTTGAAATTATTGTAGCACCTCCTTTCACCGCTCT
Source organism: Thermotogaceae bacterium (assembly GCA_015489065.1). GTDB lineage: Bacteria > Thermotogota > Thermotogae > Thermotogales > Thermotogaceae > WGAO01. The sequence continues at coordinate 15,926 of WGAO01000124.1, forward strand.
TTCAGAAATTGGAGAGATGATCAGGGAAACTAATATAAAGCTGGCAGCTCAGAACATGCACTATGAAGAGCATGGAGCTTTCACAGGAGAAATATCGCCCCTAATGCTAAAAGAAGTTGGAGTTGAATATGTGATAATAGGGCACTCTGAGAGAAGACACATATTCAAAGAGAGTGACGATATTATAAGAAAAAAGGTGAAAAGCGCTTTGGACCATGAACTGATTCCAATACTTTGTGTTGGAGAAAAATTGGAAGATAGAGAAAAGGGCCTAACTTTCAACGTTGTGGAAAGGCAGCTAAAGGAAGCTCTCTACAAGCTAAACTCAGATGAAGTCAAAAACATCGTGATAGCTTACGAGCCTGTCTGGGCTATAGGAACTGGAAAAGTCGCGCGGCCATACCAAGCACAGGAGGTTCACGAGTTCATAAGAAAGCTCCTCTCTGAGATGTACGGAGAAGATGTCGCGAAAGAAATCAGGATACTCTACGGCGGGAGCATAAAACCAAACAATTTCTTACCGATAATAGCTCAGCCAGATATCGACGGAGGCTTGGTAGGAGGAGCGTCTTTAAAAGAGAGCTTCGTAGAGCTTGCAAAGATAATGAGATCGGTTCTTTCATGAGCGGCTCAAGATGTGAGCCGCTCTTTTTAAATCCTCCGGAGTATCTATATCAAAAACACATCCAGGATCATTCACCGGAACACCTTCGCAAATCTCTGGATGCTTTCTTATCACCTTTTTAAAGCCCTCATCTCCAGAAAGATCGTCGAAAAACTCGAAAGCCTCTTTTTTTACGAGAGTGGGAAAACCTTTTTTTCCATAGTAAAGCGGATAAATTATCCATCTACTCGAACTTCTCGAAGTGTTGAGGATTTTCAAGACCGTCTCTTCTTTTAAAAGCGGCATATCGGCTAAAAATATCAGTATCTCACTGCAATTTCTCCTCCCTGCATCTTTCAGCGCAAGCTTCACAGAGGAGGAAATCCCCTTTCTGTAATCTTTGTTCACGATAAATCTAAAACCTTTTGGAATCTTCAAAGAAGGCTTCACGATAACTACTGGATCTCCAAACGATGAGGCAAAGTCCAAAACGATTTCAAGAATCGTTTTTCCGCTTATTTTCTGAAGGAGCTTCTCTTTTCCAAATCTCTCGCTCTTTCCAGCAGCCAGTACATATATGCAGCTCATCTTTCAAACTGTTTAGCTCTTTTGTAAGTATCGTATATTGCTTTCATCAGAATTCCCCTTATTCCTTCTCTCTCTAGTGAGTATATTCCTTCTATAGTCGTTCCAGCTGGCGATGTGACTATATGTCTGAACTCACCAGGATGGTTACCCATAACTTGCAAAAGCTCAGCAGATCCTTTCAGCGTCTCTATAACAAGCTCTCTTGAAAGGTCGTACGAGAGTCCTAGCCTCAAGCCTGCGTCTATGAGAGATTCTATCAAAACGAAAACAAATGCCGGACCGCTTCCGCTTATAGAAGTCACCGCAGCCATGTGCTTTTCAGGGACTTCAACTACCTTTCCAAGAGTCTCTAAAATCTGGATCACTCTCTCTTTTACTTGCTGATCGAAAGCTTCTGAAAAGCTCGTCGGGGTTATACCTTTTCCTATCATAGCAGGCACGTTTGGCATTATCCTAACGGCATATTCTGATCCAGTCCTTTCAGATATATGTGATATTTTCACACCAACCATTGTGCTTATAAATATTTTTCCCTGCGTATCAGCTTTTTCTATCTGTTTGAACATAGCGTCTGAATCCTGGGGTTTGACGCAAAGAAACACCACATCAGATTTCTCAACTAAAGTTTTGTTATCAGGAGCTATCTTAACTCCTCTTTCCTCGTATTTCTGAGCCTTCGATCTTGTTCTGTTGTATATGATTATCTCTTCTGGTGAGAATTTACCGCTTATAAGAAGCCTCTCTAAAATTATCTTTCCTATATTCCCCACCCCTATTATTCCTATTCTCAAATCAATCTCCCTCCTTCACGGTGAAATAGAAAACTCCAACGCCAGATGAGGATTCAAGAAGCCTTTTAAATTCATCAACGCTGAGAGATTTATTCGGAGCGGGAACAGATTTTTGGGGATCCATTAAAGCAAAGACGAGTTCTTCCGATCTAACAGCTGGATCACAGTACGCCTGGAATTTGAAGATAGATGTTCCCCTCTCAACTGGATTAACATCCAAAACCACAGCGTTATCGTTGTATACATCAACTATCACCATGTAGCCGCCCCTTGAAATTCTGACCGGTATTTCGACATTCTGGCCGTCCTTGTAAACTTCAAACCTCTTTGCACGGATCCATATCGTTCTGACATCGGATTTGCTCAATTCCCTTTCATATTCTTTAAAAATTACCTTTCTTCTCTCCCTTCTCGCATAGACGGCTCCTTTCACGATGCAGCTTTTGAGGTTTACGTATTTTCCGTTTCCTCGATGCACACACCTTTTGAGATCTCTGAAATCCTTGTCCATTAGCACATAAACATCTCCGCTTTTTGCCTGAGGATCATAAAACTCCGGTAGATGAAAGTACATATCGAACTCCTCGAAATACTCCGCTATGGCATCCGGATCCTTTGAGATGTAATCTGGAAGAGTATCCACTTTCTTTTGCTCGACAGAGAGAATTCTCACAACCTTTCCAGTCTCTATGACGAAATCAAGCTGCGGGAATTTTCCGGTATCGACACATTCAGAAAGTCCCATCTCGCATTCACTTCTTTGCTTTATGAGAACTTTCTTGTCGCCTTCATTTAAAAAGCCGGAAACAATTCCGCTCAGGCTCTGCTCGACAGATCTTACCAAAGAAGAATTGCTCCCTATAACCGCCACTATCACCTCGTCAACCTTTGCAAAAGTAAAAGTGCTTATTACTAAAACAAAAATGAAAACAGACAAATTGACAGCTTTCAATCTCACCACCCCAATCCCTTGACATTTTTTAATGATTATAACCCATTTTAAATTCTCTGCGTGAAAAGACCTTAAGAAATTTCTGGTAAAATCTTTTGGTTATAAAATCAAAACCTAGGAGGGATAGCATGAAAGAAGTTGTGGAAGCGATAAAGAAAGCAAATAAAGTGCTCGTGGTCGGCCACATAATGCCAGATGGCGATGATATATCCTCAGTTTTGAGTTTATCAAAGGGCTTGAGATCGATCGGTAAAGAAGTAATCAGCGGTATAGATTGGAAGATTCCCTGGATTTTCGAAGAGCTCGAGGAAGTTAAAGATATAGTGGACTATCAAAAGTTTTTAGATTCTGGATTCGATCCGAAACTTATGGTCGTAGTAGACGTATCATCACCAGATAGAATAGGAGATTTCCAAAACCTCATAGGAAAAATCCCGGTAGCTGTTATAGACCACCACGCAACAAACGATGAGTTTGCAAACTTCAACTGGGTTGACAAGTCTTTTGGAGCATGTGCTCAGATGGTTATGAGGGTGAATAAAGAATTGGGAGTTAAATACGACGAAAATCTTGCAACAATAAATCTGATGGGAATCCTCACAGATACCGGATTTTTGAGATTTCCAAACGCTGACGCGCGGGTCTATGAAGACGCTACAGAACTTGTAAAACTGGGAGGAAAACCGCACAAGATATCATCTATGATACTTGAAAACAAAAGAATAGAGCAATTCCACCTGTTTGCAGATGTTCTTGAGAAAATGAAAATCGAGCTTGACGGAAAGCTGGTATACTCTTATATAACTCAAGAGATGTACAAAAAGCATGGATGTACGGATGAAGATAGCAGCGGATTTGTACACGAGCTCAGAAGCATAAGAGGTGTAGAAGTAGCGATCATGTTCATGGAGATAAGACCAAAACTCGTTCATGTTTCGATGAGGAGCAAGGAATGGTTTGATCTATCACAGTTCGCAAAATCTATAGGTGGTGGTGGACATCCAAGAGCGGCTGGAGCATCAATAGAAGGAAAAGATGTCTTTGAAGTAATGGATTATGTGATCCCGAAGCTCAAAGAGGAGATGTCAAGAGGTGAAAAAAGTTGAAAATAGTCGGAGTTGATTTTGGAGGAACGACTTTCACCGTAGGCTTAGTCGATGTAGAAAGCGGGGAGATATTGAAAGAAGAGCAACACGAAACGAAAGCGTGGGAAGGTTTTGAGAATATCACACGCAGAGTCGCAAAGGTTATAAATTCCCTCAAAGAAGACGCAAGAGCCGTTGGAATAGGATCTCCCGGATCAATTCTCAATGGTGTTGTGAAATTCTCCCCGAACCTTCCGGATTGGAGGGATGTTCCGCTCGCAGATAGGATAAAAGACCTAACAGATCTTCCAACATTTGTTGAAAACGATGCGAACGCGTTCGTGCTTGGAGAGAAGTGGTTCGGTGCCGGAAAAGGATATGACCATATTGTCGCTCTTACGCTTGGAACGGGCGTTGGCGGAGGCGTGATAACACACGGAATACTCCTTAAAGGATACCTTGGAATAGGCGCAGAACTTGGACATGTTATAGTAGAGCCAAACGGTCCAAAATGCGGATGTGGAAATTACGGATGCCTTGAGGCTATAGCATCAGCAACTGCGATAGTCAGGATGGCGAAAGAGATGAGAGATGATTTTCCAAATTCCGAAATATTCAAATCTGATAAAATCAGCGCAAAAACCATTATGGACGCTGCGAGAAATGGCGATAAACTCGGAATCATCATAAGAGACAAGATGGTAGACGCGCTCGGAAGAGCGATAGCAGGATTCGCTCACATATTCAACCCACAAATCGTGATAATTGGTGGTGGTGTTTCAAAGGCTGGGGATGTAATTCTGAAACCTCTGAGAAAAAAAGTTGAGGGATACCTCATGCCGTCTTTTGTCGGGACATTCGAGGTGGTTATAAGTCCACTTTTAGATAAAGCAGGGGTTTTGGGAGCGGCTTCTGTGGCACTCGAAAATATCAGGAGGTGAAATCGTGAAAAAACTGAAAATAATCGTTGACAGCACGGCTGATATACCAGAAAGCTTTATGGAAGAGTACGATATAGATGTGGTCCCTCTCTACATCATTTGGCCTGATGGAACACAGGAAAAGGATACTTGGATAGATGAGGAAAAAAGGGAATTTTACAAAAGATTAATGGAGAGCCCGGAAATTCCGGATACTTCACAACCTACTGTGAAGGATTTTGTGGAAAAGTATAACGAAATAAAAGAAAAAGGATACGACGAGATACTTGTTGTGACGATATCGTCTAAGATGTCCGGAACTTACAACAGTGCTACTCTGGCAGCAAAAGAAGTTGACATACCAGTGTATGTCTTTGATTCACTGAGAGCATCCGCGGTCGTATCACTGATAGCAAGGGATGCAAGACTAGCTCATCAAAGGGGGATGAGCACGGAAGAAATACTCGATTACTTAAAAAGGAGACTTGATAGCGGAGATTATCAGGCCATTTTCTATGTCTCCAATTTCGAGTATCTTGTGAAAGGTGGAAGAGTTTCGAAGTTTCAGGGTTTCTTGGGAGCGATGCTGAAGATGAAAGTGAACGTCTTCATAACAGAAGAAGGTACGATGATACCTTACGCAAAATCGAGAGGAGTGGCAAAAGCCCAGAAGGCGATAATAGAAAAACTGAAGAGTCTTGGTTTTAAGGAAGGTGAAAGGATAGAACTCATAACTATCACCGCCGGAGCAGATGAAGAAGCCGAAAGACTTTACGAGGAATTCAAAAAGCACTTTGAAATCGTATTTAGAGCACACGCTCTAACCGCCAAAGTGATAACAAAACATGTTGCTCCTGGAATGGTTGGAGTGGGAGTGGTCAGGTATAGAGAAGGATGATTTCAAGAAGGATTTTCAATTTTTCAGATTCGCAGCTTATGGATTTCTTAAAAATCTAAATTTTTACGAACCTTTTTTGATACTCTTCTTTAGGTCTTTAGGACTCTCGTTCCTGAAGATTGGATTCTTATTTTCCATATCCGAGATAGCTACATATATATTAGAGATACCCACCGGAATATTCGCAGACGCCTATGGCAGGAGAAAAGCTATGGTAGCATCGATGCTCTCATACATAGCGGCGTTCTCAACATTTTATCTCTCTTCTAGCTATATCCTTCTCTCGATAGCTATGATCCTGCTGGCGCTTGGAGATACCTTCAGAAGCGGTACTCACAAGTCGATGATATACGAATACCTAAAAATAAAGGGAATGTATGACCTTAAAGTCGAATACTACGGAGCAACTAGATCTTTTTCTCAACTCGGATCGGCTTTTAATGCGATTCTATCTGCGGCTGTTGTAATACTTACGAACGACTATAGAAAGGTCTTTCTTTTCGCGCTCATTCCATACTCGATAAATCTGATAAACCTCGCCACATACCCTAAAGAACTCGAAGGTGAAAAGAGAGGCGGAAAGAAAACTGTGAGGGAGTTCGCCTCGATATTCAAAAGCTGGGAAGTGCTAAAACCGATAATGAACAGCGCTATGTTCGACGGATTTTTCAAAACAGCGAAAGAATATCTCCAGCCGATATTAAAGAGTTTCGCTCTCTCCATTCCCATATTCCTATCGATGAGTGGTAGAAACAGAACAGCTATTGTAGTCGGTATAGTGTACTTTTTTGTCTACATCATGACGAGTAGAGCTTCGCGAAACGCTGGAAAAGTCGTTAAAAAGGTGAAAAGCATAGAAAA
>WGAO01000125.1 GCA_015489065.1 Thermotogaceae bacterium
AGTACCCTAAAAACAGAATAATACACGCTCAGTTTGTTCCTGAAAGCGTCTTGCCTCTTTTAAAACACACACACTTTTCAGTTCAGCCTCATTTTTACTTTGAAGACCAGGAAATCCTCAAATATGTCAGAACAAGCTCTTTAAAATATCCGTTTTTGAGACTTTATAAAGAAGGATACGATATATCTTTCTCATCCGATGCCCCCGTATCTCCACATGATCCAAGGTACGTTGCAGAGACTGCTCTAAAGATGGGGTTTTCAAAAGAGGAGGTCATGGAGCTTTATACAAAAGGATCGAAAGATCTCTGCCTTTACGAATCAGAAGACCCCTTGGAGAGCTATCCCGTGGCGATCGTCGTGGAAGACGGAGAGGTGATAGATCTTGGATGAGATAGTCGGGCAAAGACATTTGCTATCAAAAGGAAGACCCCTTAGAAGATTTCTAAAAAGCGGTAAATGTCCAAGCTTTGTTTTGTACGGTCCACCGGGCACTGGAAAGACGACTTATCTAAATTTGCTTGAGAAAAGATTATCTGGTGAAGTTTTTCATCTGTCCGCCTCGACTGTTTCTGCATCTGATCTCAGAAAGATAGTCTCAAGATCGATGCAAATGGTGCGTTATGGAAAGAAGATATACCTTCTTCTTGATGAGATACACGCACTTAAGCGAAACGACCAAAGGATGTTCTTAGAACCACTAGAGAGAGGAGCATTGGTGCTGGCGGCAACAACAACAGAACCACCATCAAGGTACATAATTCCGCCGCTCCTTTCAAGGATGAGGATATACCGGTTTTCAAAACTGTCAGAAGATGAGATAGTTGAAATTCTCAAGAAAAAATCGAATTTGGATGTTGAAACACTGAGAGCCATCGCGATATCTTCTGACGGGGATGCAAGGAAAGCTCTCTCGATCCTTGAGGGTATCGAGAAAGGAGAAGATCTTGAAAAATCAGAAATCTTCACGATGAAAGAGCATTACGATCTGATCTCAGCTCTGATAAAGAGTATAAGAGGATCAGATCCAGATGCTTCTATATATTATCTCTCAAGGCTTCTTGAGCTTGGAGAAGATCCGCGCTTTATAGCAAGAAGGCTTGTAATCTTGGCAAGCGAGGATATAGGCCTTGCAGATTCAAACGCTCTTTTGGTAGCAGTCGCTGGAGCTCAAGCTGTTGAGATAGTCGGAATGCCGGAAGCACAAATAAACCTCGCACATGTTGTTCTGCATCTCGCACTCGCTCCAAAGAGCAACTCAGCGTATCTCGCGCTAAAGAGAGCCAAAGAAGTATCCAGAGAGCCATCGCAAACTCCAAAACATCTAAAGAATATCCCAAACAGCGGCTACAAATATCCCCATGACTTTGGTGGATATGCAGATCAGAGATATCTTCCAGATGGAATAGAAGGACCTTTTTACATCCCAAACGAAAGGGATAAAAAGAGCTGGAGGGAATGATATGCCATACGATGGTCTTTACATGAGAAGAGTTATCGAGGAGATAAACGAGAATATAAAGGGCCCTTTGAGAAATATCTATCAGCCAACGAAGGTGGATTACTACCTATATTTTCAAGATGGGACTTTGAGAATATCTCTAAACCCAAACATGGCTTTTATGGCGCTCTCAGAGAAGATGAAAAACCCATCGAAGATGCCGCCATCTTTTACGATGCTCCTCAGAAAGTACTTGAAAAATTCCCGTTTTTTGGGAGTAAAACAAGATGGATTCTCAAGAGTGGCTATATTTGAATTTGAAAGGATGGATGAAAAAGGGGATCTTAGGATCTTCGAGCTCTTTGTCGAGCTCATGGGAAAGCACTCTAATATAATTCTCGTCTCCGATGAAAACAAAGTTATCGATGCTCACAGAAGAATAATAACAGGAAAAGGAAGAGAGCTACTCCCTGGAAGAGAATTTGTTCCATTTGCGAGTGATAAACTCGATCCTATCAATTCAGAGATTGACGAGATATTCAAAGAGCTCTACGACATGCCTATAGATAAATTTCTCACAAAAAAGATTGAGGGAATGTCAAGAGCTATAGCCAAAGAAATAGTTTACAGAGCTGGATTCGTGCTAGAATTCAGTGCTAAAGATATAAACGAGAGCAGATTAGAAAGGCTCGCAAATGCCATCGAGGATTTCAGAGAAGAATATTCATATGGTAAAACCTATACTTTGTTTGACGGATCACAGCCTTTCGATATATCGCCAATTGTCCTCCATCATACCGCGAAAGTGCACAAAAGCTTCACGCCATCAGAGGCAGTCATAAACTTAGTCAGTTTCAAAGAGCTGAGAGAGGTCTTGAGAAACAAAAAAAGAGACCTTGAAAAGGTTGTTGTTAAGAAAATAGACAAACTTGAGGATGTTATAAAAAAGATAAAAGAGGAGATGGAAAAGATACAAGATTTTGAAATTTTCAGGAGAAAAGGAGAACTTCTCATGATGAATGCATACAACCTGAAAGCGTCAGAAGGGAAGGTTGTTTTAAAAGACTGGGAAAGCGATGAAGATATAGAGATAGAGCTCGATGAGGATATCGATATACTGAAAAACGCCCAGAGATATTTCGACAGATACAAAAAGTTCAAGCGAAAGTACGAAGGTATGAAAAAAAGACTCTCTGAGATAGAAAATGAGCTTGAGTATCTCTATCAGCTGTGGCAAACGATACTAGATGCCGATGATGAAGGAGTTCTTGACGAGATAAAAGAGGAGATGGAAGAGAGTGGGATCGTCAAGTCTAAGAAGAGAAAGAAAAAGAAGATTTCAAAATCTCTCCCAAGAAAGGTGAATTACAACGGATATACAATACTAATTGGCAGAAACAACCGTCAGAACGATGAATTAGTCAGAAGCTCATCACCAAATGACATATGGCTCCATACTCGCCAGATACCCGGAGCACATGTCGTTATCAAAACAAATGGTGAGGTTCCAAGAGAAGTTCTAGAGTTTGCCGCATCTTTAGCTGCTGGATATTCAAGGGCAAGAAACTCTTCGAATGTTCCCGTTGACTATACACTCATCAAATATGTGAAAAAGCCAAAAGGGTTCAAACCCGGAATGGTGATATACAGAAATCAAAAAACTCTAGTGGTCAATCCCCGGCGGCTCGATTAGACCTCATCTCCTCTATCATCTCGATGAAAGCTTTCACTATCTCCGGATCAAACTGCGTTCCGGCATTCTTTAAAAGCTCTATTATCGCCTGATCAACACTCATGGGATCTCTGTAAGCTCTTGCAGAAGTCATCGCATCAAAAGCATCAACTACCGCTATTATTCGTGATTCAAACGGTATCTGATCACATTTCAAACCCTCTGGATATCCATGCCCATCACATCTTTCATGATGATAAAGAACTATGACTGCTAGATCCGCCAGAGTAGAGCTGTCTTTTAGCATCTCATATCCTTTAACTGGATGCATCTTTATCTGCTCGTACTCCTCATCGGTTAGTCTTGACGGTTTGTTAAGTACGCTGTGAGACACATATATCTTACCTATATCATGAACAAGTGCCGCCCAGTAAACCTTCTTCACCCTATCTTCCGGAAGCCTTAATTTCCTTGCGAGTTTTTCAGAGAGAGCTGCAACCCTTTCAGAATGACCACGCGTGTATATGTCGTAATATTCCAAAGCTTTTGTCAAGACTATCAACATATCTCTGTAAGATTTCTCTTCCAGCTCTTTGTATTTCCTTACAGCGTAAAAGCTTGAGACAATCCTTGCGAACTTTCCTGCTATATCAGCGTCCTTTTTGTTGAAGTCTTCCTCACTTCCCTCAGGAATATCGAGAGAAAAGAATCCTATGAGATTCTCTCCTATTTTTAAAGGAACTATAAGCGAACTCTTTGTAGGCTTTGACGCTCTTCTCATCATGCTGTATTCTGGCTCCGGAATTACTTGCTTATCCCTTAAGAATATCCTGTCTATTATCAAAGGTCTTTTCAGGTCGTAGAAAGCGTACTCCCGCTTTAGATTTAATTTCTTCAGAATTTCTATATCATGCCCAACGGTGTAAACGAATCTCCACCTCTCTCCTTCTATAAGGGATACAGATCCGTACTTTGCTTTGGGAATGAGATCCAAAGCTAGATCTAGAACTTTCTTTAAAAACTCTTCTTCAGGTATTTCAAAAGTCGATATACTCGCAACGATCTCCATGATCTCTTGAAATTTGTCAAAAGTCCTCTGAAGTTCGTCGTAAAGATCCTTTATCTGAGAATCCATAATTTTAATCTGCTCGCTTGCGGCTTTTAAGTTCTCGTTGGCTATTTTCAAGGTTTTACTCTTTCTGCGAACGACCAAGAACATATAAAGAAGTACCGCTAAGAGAACCACTAGCACCGCTGAAAATATTCCCAAGAATTTCATCAAAGGAAAACTCTTCTCCTCAAGGAGATATTTTTTCAGCGCAGCCTGATAGATTGAACTCTCATTGGATTTCATCTTTCTGAGATGCTCGTCTATTCGAGCCGCAACTGTCTCGGCGAACGGAAATTTCCTTGAGAGCGCTATTCTCAACTCAACCGGTGTAAAAACTATCGGAGTTATACGGTAATGGTATTTGCTTTTGTACATCAAAGCAGAAATCCTACTAACTGCAGCCGCATCTACTTTCCCCGAATGAAGCATTTTCAAGGCTTCTAGGTATGTGTCAAATTCAAGAATTCGAGAAGGCTTGACTTTGAATCTTTTCAAAAGTTTTATCAATCCCCAAGCGTAGACATCATCCTTCACGAGCGCCAATTTCATATTCTCCAGATCGAATATACTCTCCATCTTTTTTCTCGATACAACTACTCCCCAATTCGTTATGAAAGTTTCTGAATTGAAGAGAAAAAAGCGTGCTCTTTCCGGAGTAAAGGCTATAGCAACCAAAGCATCTATCTTTCCGTCTTTTAACTTTTCTATGAGATCCTCCCAAATCCCATAGACATACTCTATCTTCCAATCTTCCTTCTTCGCTATGTAGTTGAGTATATCTATATAAAAACCTTCCGCTCTTCCATCTTTTGAAAAACAAAGCGGATAATTGTCATAATATCCAATTCTCAGAGTCAAGGAAAGGACTATTTGTGTTAAAACTAGCATCGCTACAACTGCGGCTTTCACTTCTCACACCTCAACAAAAATTCCGTGTTTTTCACGATCTCCTCACATTCACTTCTGCTTCTTTTCTTTCTGTAAAGCATTTCATCCGCCTCTTTCACCGCTTCATCAAAAGACTTATCTCTGCTCACAAACGATATACCGTAAGAGAACGGAATTTTAGTGGAAGACTCTACTCTTTTCATTATATCACGGGCTTTTTCACCATCTACGCCCTGCAAGAGCAATATGAACTCATCTCCACCCCACCTTACAAGTATGTCCATATCCCTTATAGATTTCATGACATCCTGTGAGAATCTTTTCAGCACCTTATCCCCGAAATCATGTCCATAGGTATCGTTGAAAGTCTTCAAACAATCGATATCCATAAACACAACCGAGGATACCTCGTCAAACCGCTTGAGCTTCTCCTCATAAGATTTAAGCCATTCTTTGAAGAACATCCTTGTGTAAGCTCCCGTGAGCGGATCTTTAAAAGCCTTTTCCTTGAATTTCTCTATTTCTTTTTTCAAAACCTCTATGCTCAAACTGTTTTCAAGGTGCCTTGCAACCGTTCTCAACAAATCTATTTCGTAAGGTTTTATCGAGTTATAACCCCTTTTCGACGCCACCAGTACGAACCTGATCTTTCCATCAACTTTTATCGGATGGCCGTAATGTGAAACTCTCCATTTATCCAGCCCGAATGGACATTCACACCTCTCAACGATTTTGCTTACATCTGGTATCAAAATGCTTTTCCCTTCTACCGCATATTTTTTCACTATGGGAAGCTCATCTGGAGAGAAAACCATATCGGAAAATTCTCTCTGGAGGATTCTTCCGCATTTCAATATGTACTCTTTATCCTTTATCTCAAAAATGGCTATGTTCATATCTGGAAGTATTTCCTTAGAGAGCTTCAAAAGATTCTTGCAAAGATCCGGGCTGTCTGAAAGAAACTTAGACAAAAGATCCGATATAGCTTTCAGGAAAATCTCAGCGGATTCCCTGATAATATACGATGAGATATCTTCAATAGTTACCATAACCGCTTTCTCACCTTTGAATATCACAGGAAATGTGTTTACAACCACAGTCAAAAGCCTTCCATCCGACATAAAGCCTTTCTCAATAGCAGGTGGAAGATTTGCTGCAGTCTCCAGAGCTAGCTTTGCTCTTCTATAAGCCATTTCTTTGTACTCATCCGCTGTGAAGCTCAGCGCATTGTAACCTTCAAGATCTTCTAATCTTTCAAACCCCATCATCTTCAAAATTTTCTTGTTTGCATAGAGTATCCGCTCTATATTGTGTATTGCTATCCCTTTATCTGAATTCTCGAATTTTTTGATATCCTCTTCCGTTATCACAGCGTATCTGCCTCTTTTTTCAACATCTATCTCAAAGCTTTTCATATCGATAGATGCGTTGTTTAAAGCATACTCTACATTTGCTTTTATCTCGGAATATCCGTATTCCAAATCAACTGGTATTCCGGTCATCTGCGTTACTTTCCTTGAAAGATTTTCTACAAACTTCGCCGGATCGATCTTTCTCTTTAAAATCAAAGCGAACTCGTCATTTCTGAGGCGAACCAGTATTTCGTTCGGCTCAAGTTCGTATCTAATAAATATGGCAAGTGATCTTATAACCTCGTTCTCCTTGTCATATCCAAGAGCTTTATCTATCCTCTTTAAATCTTTGATCTTTACGATCAGCACAGATGAGTATCCACTCAAGCTTCCCAGTATAGACAGAAATTTCTCCCTTTTCATAGCTCCCGTGAGTTTATCGATGTCTGATAGATCTCTTTGCAAGTTTCTTTTCATGAAAAATCCAAGGTTATTTGCAACTAATCTAAACGCTTCCTTTTCGGAATCACTTATACTGTCATAGCCTCTGGCTATAAATCCAACCACCCCTATAGTTTCTCCGTGGGATTTTATGGGAATTCCCAGAAAAGAGAGCTTCTCTCCGTAAGAAGGTCTTCTAAGCGCGGTGAGTTTGTAACCTTCTTTTGAGAAATCCCAGAGATTTTTCAGATAGACTTCTTCACCCTTGTCGAATATGTAGCAGAGAAGACATTTTTTGGAAAGCGGCATGGTGATGTTCTTGGCTATAGGAACTCTCACTTTAGCGAAGTTCATAACTATGAAATCTTCTTCAACCGTTGCTATTAAAACATCTACTCCTTCATGAATATCATCTAAAAGATCCGATATCTCCTCAACTGATTTGTAAACATCAACTTCATCATGGAACAGCCGAAGGAGTCTATCAGAAATCTTTCTAACAGTCTTTAGCACATTTTCCCCTTCTCTTATTGATTTCCATCCATCTTGATTATACACTAAAAGGTTATAGGATGATTTTCTTTATTTTCCAAAGAATTAGTACTATAATCTTCGGATATCAGGAGGAGATAACATGGAAGAGATAGAATTCTCGGAAGTTCTTAAAAGAATCGTTGATGAAGAGAAAAAAGCCAGAGAATTTCAAAATTCTGAAAAGAAAAAATATGCCGAAAAAATAGAAGCCAAAAAGAAGGCTTTCGAGGAAAATTTAAGAGAAGAATTAGAAAACTCAAAAAAAGAACTTGAGAAAAAACTCAACGAATTGAAGGTGAAACTCGAAAGAGAATACAAAGAGTTTGAAAGAGACTTGAAGGAAAACGCTAAGAAAATTATGGAAGATTTTCAAAAAGTATCGCCTGAGTTCACAAAAGAAGTGGTCTCCAAGGTGATCGGTCTATGAGCGCAGTTGTTGGAAAGATAGGATTCCTCCTTTCAAAATTGTTAGATGCAAAAGAGATGGAGGAACTTCTCTCATCTGGCTCTGTCCCGGAGATAGCAGATAAGCTAAGAAAGACAGCATATGGTAAGTTCGTTCCAAACATAGAAGACATACACAGAAGAGACCTAGAGGCCGCCATACAAAGAAGATATCAATCTGAACTTGAATCACTCGAAAAGTATTTTACTTTCCCGGAAAAGTCCATATTAAAACACATAATGATGAGGTGCGAAATTGAAACCGTTAAAAAAGTCCTCAGAATACTCACCGCCGGCGATGAGATAGAAGAAAGATTTCTGATATGTTTCCCAGATGGAAAAAGATATTCAAATGTTCAGGACTTTATCTCTTCTCTTAAGGGAAAGCCATACTACGGAATGCTCTCATCAGTCCACGGAGCGGGAGGAAACTTGGCAAAAATGGAAAACTCACTCGACTATTGGTATTTCTCGCATCTTCTCAGAAAGCTCAGACTATCAAGGCGTTCCGGTAGGATCATCAAACTCTTCAAAGATCAAGTGGATTTAACAAACATCATGTGGATATACAGAGCAAAGATTCTATTTGGTTATGAAAAAGAGAGAGTGATGAATCTTCTCCTTCCATTTGGAAGGCGGTTCAAGATGAATCAACTAGAGGATCTCGCATCTTCTAAAAGTCCTGATGAGCTTGTCTCAAAACTCAAAGGGACACCCTATTATGAATATTTCGAATCTTCTCTTAAGAGCCTGGGCGAATTCCTGATAGAGAGATACATTGATAGATACCTCCACAGAAAATTTCTGGCTTTCGTCAAGAATTACATGAATGACTTTGAAATGATGATAGGGTATATACACCTGTTGGAGTACGAGCTGAAAAACATAGTGACCATTATAGAAGCTGTCAGATACGATATGAACAGGGAAACCGCCAAGGAATATCTGGTAATCTGAAGGAGATGAAAGAATGAAGGAGAAGATAATCTCAATAGGTTTGATAACTCATAAGTCTATTATGGAACCGATATCAAAATTCTTCTTAGATTCTGAGAGCTTTGAAATAGTCCCGCTGAAGGATATATTCGATATAGACCTCGAATCAATGGAAGGAAATCCCTACGATGACTTTCTCAGAGTCGTTCACTCTCTGTATTCAGAAGTCGGAAAGACTCCGAAGCCAGCTGTTTCCAATATAAGTCTTCCAGCTGTCTTTAACGACAGGGAATTTAGAGAGTTTGCAGATGGATTGAAAAAAGAAATGGACAGAATAGATTCAGAGATATCAGAGATAGAAAACAAAATTGAAAAACTAGACGAAAAGATAGAAGCTGTTGAAGCAGTTAAAGACTTCAAGGGATCCGTTAGTGACCTGAAAAATATGGAGCTTGCGAAGCTGAAGGTTGGAAAAATTCATTTTGGATATTTCGAGAGGTTTGTAGAGAGCATCAAAGATCTAGAGGTGATTATCGAAAGAGTAAAGACTAATGGCAACCTCGTTACATGTGTAGTTGTATATCCGAATGCCTTAAAAGACGATATGAATAAGATTTTCAGAACGGTTTCTTTCAAAGAACTTGAGCTTCCAGATGCAGACATAGAACCGACTGAGGCTCTCTATGAACTCAAAGATGAGAAGAAATCTCTAAAACTTGAGATAGAAGAGCTGAATTTGAAAAAAAGGGAGCTCTTTTACAAAAACAGACGGAAGATATACGGATACTATGATCTCGTATTCGTTTTGAAGAATGTCTATGATGTCGTAATGAAATCCGGAATGACAGAGGAGTTCTTCGCCATAGTCGGATGGATAACAGAAAGTGCTCTGAAAAAGCTCAGAGGATTCGTTGAAAGCTACGATGATATACTTCTCTTTGAAAATGTGGAGATACCGCTTCAAAAACCAACAAAGCTCAAAAACAACTCGTTCTTTAAACATTTTGAGTTTCTCGTGAAGATGTACGGTACTCCAAAGAGTGACGAGATAGATCCCACTCCCATAGTCGGTATTCTCTTTCTCTTCTTTTATGGATTCATGTTCGGAGACATCGGCCACGGCTTAACGATAGCGGTGATATCTTGGATTCTCTACAAGAAAACCAAAATCGATCTATGGTATGCCATGTCATTCGCTGGATTGTCATCAGCGTTATTCGGACTGTTCTACGGTTCAATATTTGGATTTGAAGTAATAAAACCGTTGATAGCCAGGCCACTTGAGAACATAAACGCTTTCCTGACAGTTTCAATAGCGATAGGTGCCGGACTTATAATCTTTGGAATGCTACTGAACCTCATCAACAGGATTCTAAGGAGAGAGTACAAAGAGATGATTTTCGATCCAAGTGGAATATCCGGACTTGGGCTTTACACAAGCGCCCTAGCAGGAACCATTTTGTACATCCAGTCTGGAAAATTTCCAATCTATTTAGCAACCGTCGCACTCGCTTCGCTCGCGATGGTTTTTCTTTACTTCATAATATTCGAAGAAGGAAGCCTGGGGGAGAGGCTAGTCTTAGCGTTCTTCGAGACTTTCGATAGGATAATAATGTTCTTCAGCAACACGCTGTCGTTTATAAGGCTTGGTGCTTTTGCAATGAATCACGCCGGACTCTTTCTGGCTTTTTACATAATGGCACAGATGAGCAAAAGCGGCATAGGATCCTTTACTTCGCTCCTTGTTGGAAATCTGTTGATAATTTTTCTAGAAGGCTTGGTCGTATTCATAC
>WGAO01000126.1 GCA_015489065.1 Thermotogaceae bacterium
ATATAAACCTCTGCTGGTTTTGATTCATCTTCCATAGTCAGAACGACTTTTCCATCTTTGCTCACATCTATATTCGTCACCCACGCGTTTTCATCTACCAAGATCTCTCGCACGCCATCTGGGCTTATCTTCCAGAGCTGAACTTTCCCGGCATTATCAACGATGGCGTAAGCGTTTGAACTTTCGTCTAATCTCACGCTCCTTGCGTTTAGCCCGTACTTTTCGCTAAGAGATTTCAGCTTATTTCCATCCCATAGGTATACATAGTCATGCTCGCTCATTTTCTCTGCCTTTTCTTTTCCAAGGAAGGCTATGTGTTTTGAGTTTGAATGGACAGCTCTGAATGAGACATCTTCAAAAAGTGTTTTCTTCTCGTCGCCGGATATTTCAATTATGTTGTATCTCCAAAGCTGGATCTTTCCGTTTTCTCTGTGTGGAGAAGTGACTATTATTTTATCTTTGCTCCAGATCGCGCTTGAGAATCTCTCGACTTCCGTCTCGCTTAAGGTTTCCATAGCCTCTGTGTCGTATACCATGATCATTCTCTTATCTTTGTCCATGAATCCCATAGCGTCAAACCAAACGGGAAGATCATCCTCAAAGTAAAAGTCCTCATCCTCGAGCCTTTTAAATCCCAATATCAATATTTTTCTGTTGTCATCATTCCAAGAAACATCGATTATGCTCTTCATGGAAGCTATCTTTCTCTCTGTCATCGTCTCAAGGTCCACGAGATAGAGCTGAGTCTTTTTATCGGCAGATCTTTTAACTATGAGCGACTTTCCATCCGGGCTAATCCTTGGCATTGAAGCGTCTTTTATGTAACCTTTCTTTTTGCTCTTTAAACCTTTAATCACCACGGTGCTCTCGTATTTGTTATCTTCCAGATTCGCTTTAGTAATCGTGTATGCGATTTTCTCACCGCTCGGTGATATCCTCACATCGCTCACATAGACGAATTTAGAGAAAGTATTCTCGTCCCAGTTCATCGTATTCCTCCTCTCAAAAAAAAGATCGGGGAAAATCCCCGATCCTCATCTTTGCGCAAGGGCTCTGTCAAGCGCAAAGAGTGCGTTTTTGTTTCCTTCAGCCATCTTGAGTTTTTGGAGTATATCCTCAGCTGAAGCTTCTTCCTCGACCTGCTCGTCCACAAACCACTTTAGCATGCTCTCTGTAGCGTAATCTTTCTCTTCTTTTGCCAAATCCATCAACTTGTATATGCTCTTCGTAACCTCTTCTTCATGCTTTAAAACATTCTCGAAAACATCTACGAGATCTTTCCACTCGCTTGGCGGTTTATCTATCGCTTCCAAAACAGCTCTTCCCCTTCTTTCGAATATGTACTCGTAAAGCTTCATGGCGTGTTCAAGCTCTTCCTGTGCTTGTTTTTTGAGCCAGTTGGCAAATCCTGAGTAGTTCAGACTCTCGCAGTACGCCGACATAGAAAGGTAAAGGTACGATGAATAAAACTCCTTATTCACCTGCTCGTTCAGAGCTTTCTCCATCTTCTCGCTGAGCTTCATACTTATCACCTCCAGATCGTATTTTACACCATAACGCTTGGATAAGTGATAGATATTTAGGGATTACTAATTAACTTGTTAAAATGATCTTTACACAACAAAAATATTGTGGTATACATTGGGCTCGGAGGTGATTAAGAATGGGACTTTTATCAGAACAGGATGTGCAGTATTTAAAAGACCTGTTTGGCAAAGAGATGAAAGACGATGTGAAAATACTCATATTCAAGAGTGACGACAAGAGCAGATGTGAGTATTGCGATATAACTGTGAGTGTTTTCAGCGAAGTTGCTGAGATCGACGACAGGATAAAGCTTGAAGTGTACGACATTGACGATGACGAAGCTATCGCCAACAAGTATGATATAAAAGGAAGAGTTCCGGCGATAGTTTTCTTAACGGCAGATGGAACAGATAAAGGAGTCAGATACTTTGGCATACCGTCAGGGCACGAATTTTCCACTGTGATCCAGAACATCATATCCTTCTCCAACGGTGCAAAACCGGATCTCTCTCAGAATTCTATTAACAAGATATCACAGATAGATGTCCCAACAGAGATATTGGTCTTTGTGACGCCAACTTGTCCATACTGTCCAAGAGCGGTTCTTCTTGCACACGAGATAGCCAAAGCTAACGACAACATCAAAGCGGCTATGGTGGAAGCGAACGAATTTCCAGAATGGTCAATGGAACACGGCGTCAGCGCAGTTCCTCATATAGTTGTCAATGATGAAACGGCTTTCATAGGAGCATATCCTGAGGACATGTTTGTAGACCATGTAGTCCAACATGTTTTGGGGTGATGCGGCATGTTCTTTGTCGGGGGAGAGAGCAATGTAAAAGATTATTACGATGTGGTTGTTATAGGAGGAGGTCCCGGCGGAATGAGCGCAGCTCTCTACGCCGGGAGAGCTGGCCTGTCGTGTTTAGTGATTGAAGGAAACTCAACGGGTGGTCAGATGAACGAGACAGATATCATAGAGAATTACCCCGGCTTTGAAGAGATAAAAGGCCCCGTTCTTGGCGAGAAAATGAGAAGGCATGCCGAGAAATTCGGAGCGCAATTCCACACGGCAACCGTCATAGACGCAGACTTTTCTGGTCAAGTTAAACGGGTTTTTCTAGATGATGGAAAAGTTATATCGAGTGAGGTTGTAATAATCTCAACCGGCGCATCTCATAGAAAGCTAAATGTTCCTGGGGAGAAAGAGCTTTCTGGAAAAGGTGTGTCTTACTGTGCGACTTGTGACGGACATTTCTTCAAAGGGAAAAAAGTTGCTCTTGTCGGCGGTGGAGATACCGCTATGACAGAAGCTCTTTATCTTGCAAATCTTGTTGATGAAGTGCTGGTGATTCACAGAAGGGACAAATTGAGAGCCACAAAAGTTCTCCAAGATAGGGCTTTTGAAAAGCCAAATATAAAGTTCATCTGGAACTCGATAGTCAAGGAAATAAAAGGTAGTGATAAAGTCGAGAAAGTAGTCGTGGAGAACAAGAAAACCGGTGAGATCACCGAGCTCGAAGTGGATGGAATATTCATCGCGATAGGTGTTGTTCCAAATTCCGGGATATTCAAAGGGAAAGTCCACATGGACTCACAGGGATATATAGTGACGGACGAGAATATGGAGACAAATGTCAAAGGAGTTTATGCAGCAGGAGATGTTCGGTCCAAAAAATTGCGCCAGGTGGTAACAGCAGTTGCAGAAGGAGCAATAGCCGCCTCCCACGCAGCGGAAACATATTTTGGATGAAAAGCTCCGCCAGAGTGCGGAGCTTTATTTTTTCAGCTTTACGGCTGTCCCATACGCAACAAGCTCCGCAGCTCCGCTCATAACGGCAGAGCTTCCGAGTCTAACCGCAACAACTGCATCAGCCCCTAACTTCTCTGCTTCGTTTATCATTCTCTCTATCGCTTCGTTTCTCGCTTCTGTTAGCATTTCTGTGTAGGACTTTATCTCCCCTCCTGCGATGGTCTTGAGAGCCGCTGCTAAATCTTTCCCCAGATGTTTTGATCTTACTGTGTTTCCAAAGACCACTCCCAAAATTTCTTCTATCTCATATCCTGGTATGGTCTCAGTAGTAGTTACTATCATTCCCATCCCTCCTTAAAATTCCTCTCTTTTGAATATTTCATATGAAAGATAGATAAAGACTATCGATATTACGGAATAAGTGATATCCTCCAAAGCCATGCCTTTTGCACTCATTATATAGCTATAAGTATTGAAAAATCTCAGCGGTTTTATAATCCCAACGACTGTAGTAATCACCAGAATCGCAAAAGATGACAAAAGCGGCTTTACCTGATCGTTAAAGATTACTGAGAAAAGCAGCGCCACGGAATACCAAACAAAAGATCCTATGACTGCATGAAGAGTAAGAACCGGAACATATCTTGCGTTGAATCTGATGGACGAAAATGTGGTGTACATGAGCGGAAGCAAAGAGAGAATCACGATCGATATGATGAGTAGCGAAAGAGATACTGTGACTTTGTCTGAGAACACTCTTGACCTCTTTCTTCTTGTTAGCAAATATTCTATCGTTCCATTTTCAATTTCTCTTGAGAAGAGAGGAAATGCAAATATTATCCCTATGATAGGTATGAACTGTCCGAGGTTCTTTCCGTACCACTGACTATATATGTAAAAATTCCAGTCCTTGAGCTTTTTCAAAAGATCCTTTCCAGCGAATTTTGAAAGCTCGACCTGATTCTTCTTTAATATCTCTATTCCCCAATCTTTCAGAGCCATCACTAGGAAAAAGAGAGAGACCATGACAATGAGAGTCAAGAAAAAGCGAACTCTCATATCCAGAAATTCTTTTTTCATGATCTCACGTCCCTCATAAGAGATTCAACTATCATTGAAAAGCTAGCTGGCTCGAAATCTCGCGGAACTTTATCTTTCTCGACTACGTATATCTTCTCCTCAGAAGTATCTCTGTACAAGTATCCTTCTACTTTCTCTCCTTTTTTAGCTTTGATCGCAACGTATTTCTCTTTTATATCGTCTATATAGCCACTTTCGATCACTCTTCCATCTTTTATGATGATCACCCTATCTGAGGTTTTTTCCACTTCTTCTGTTATATGGCTTGTGTAAAGAACTGCTTTTCCCTCAAATGGAATCTCTTTGACTCTTTCTAGTATGTAGCTTCTTGAGAGCGGATCGAGTCCCCAGGTTGGCTCATCCAGGATATAAAGATCTGCTTTTTGCGAAAGAGTCAGCGCGAGATATAGAGATGTAGCCTGGCCGTGTGACAAATTTGCGACTTTTTCCGATAGTGAAATTCTTAAGTCGTTTAGTATTTTGAGAGCTTTCTCATCATCGATATCAACATAGCTTTTGGTTATCTCTATCATTTGCGAGACTTTTGCCCATCTGTAAAGCCTTTTCTCTTCTGGAAGATACGAAAAATCTCCGTCTAGATTAACAATCCCAGAATCAGCTTTTCTAAGACCAACTATACATTTCAAAATGGTCGTTTTTCCGGCACCGTTTGGTCCTAGTATGGAAAGAATTTCTCCCTCTTTCAATTTGAAAGTAATCTCTTTTACGCCCCTTCCGCTTTTGTAAATCTTTGAGAGCTTTTCAACCTCTAATATCATCTTTGAAAACCTCCCTGACAACCTCTAATATTTTCATCTCATCTATCCCCATGGCTTTTAGCTCAAATAGAACTTTCTTGAGATCTTTTAGCTTCTCATCTACAAAGTCTTCTCCTATCCCCCTTACAACATATCCTTCTCCCTTTATTGGCTGAAGGACTCCCTCATTTACCAGCTCTCTGTAAGCTCTCGCAACTGTATTCACATTGACTCCAAGATCTTTTGCAAGCTTTCTCACAGATGGTACGAAGCCCCCTATCTCCAGTTTTCCAGAGATCACCATTCCCTTTATCTTTTCGCATATTTGCTTGTAGACCGGAACATGAGAAGTCGGATCTATATAGAACCACATATCTATCACCACTGTAATATTACAGTATTACACTTGAGACTTCAAGGTATTTCTGTGCTAATATTGCGTGGGGGTGAAAAGAGTGATATTGGCAATGGGAGTTTTTAATATAGAAGTAGATCCTCTGAAGAGAGCCATTCATCCTGAATTGGAGAAAGGCGTGGTGATTGGAAGGCCATTTGTCAGAGGCGTAATAGGGCCAAACGAAGTTGTTGTCACTTATGGACTTGTTGGAAAAGTTGAAGCTGCTATGCTCGCTCAAGCATTCATAGATAAATTCAAACCAAGCGCAATTATTTTCACTGGAGCGGCCGGAGCTCTTTCGAAAATACTGAAAATAGGAGATGTCGTCTTAGGAGACGAATACTTTGAATTCGATGTAGCAAGACGAGATGGAAAGGTTGAGCTAATACAAGGCTCTGAAAGACTGGTTGAAAGGTTTGAAGAACACTACAAAGATTTATATGTAGGAAGAATTGCAACAGGGGATTCTTTCATAGATAACGAAGAGATGAGAGAGAAGATCAAAAAGATGACACAAGCCGTTGCAGTGGATATGGATAGCGCCGCTGTGGCAAAAGTCGCCAAGGAAAATGGCATAGACTTTGTATCACTCAAAACAATTGTCGATGATTGCAGCGTGGAGTCCTTTGAGAAGAACTACGAAAAGTTCGCCGGAAAAGCTGCTGCAATAGTGTCAAGCGTAATAAATCACCACATACTTTAATTACTCATCCAAACTTCTATTCTCTTTGGAGCGATTGTTCCAGGAGGTGGCAGCTGTTTTTTGACTGTGCCGCTTCCATGGATCTTTACATCCAAGCCTAAAACTTTGGCAACTGTTAGAACATCCTTCATCGATAGGTCAATGAGATCAGGCATAACATTCTTGTAGATTCTCAATGGCTTTTTCTCTTTCATGCCAAGCATATCCAAAACCATCTTAGCGAATACTGGGGCTGCTACATCTCCTCCCAAATACTCTCCTTTTGGATCGTCTATGTGAACTAGTAGGATATATTTTGGATCGTCTGCTGGAAATGCGCCTATGAATATCGAATGATACTTCTTAACATATTTTCCACCAACGGCCTTTTGAGCAGTTCCAGTTTTCCCAGCTATCTTTAAACCCGGAATTTTTGCCCTCTCACCAGTACCATGTTCTACAACTTGAACCATGAATCTCCTTATTGTGTTTGCCACCTTTTCATCAATCACTCTTCTCTTCTTAATAGGGGAGTTGAGATCGAGCGAAGGTTTCACATACACTCCTCCATTGACAACGGTATTAATAGCACTTATGAGCTGCAAAGGAGTTACTCCTATTCCCTGACCTATAGAAATTTCAGCAAAATCTATTGCCGACCAATGTTTTGGATCTCTCAGAAGACCGGCGGATTCTCCAGGTATCTCAATCCCAGTCTTTTCACCAAATCCGAACTTTCTCAACCATTTATAGAATCCTGGCACGCCTATCTTATCCCTTATAATCTTGGCAATTTTAACGGTAGCAGTGTTACATGACACGACAAGAGCTTTTTCCATGTCAACTTCCCCATGTGGTTTTATGTCTCTTATGAATATGTTGAGTTTCTCAACGGGTTTTATTCTTCCCGTACAATTGTGATGAAACGCCGGAGAAGCGGCTTTAGTTTGAAGGGCTATCGAATATATAACGGGTTTTATCGTGGAACCAGGCTCTATGTATCCAAGAACATTGTCATTCCAACTACTTGTGGTAACCATAGCAAGGATCTTTCCAGTTTTGCTTTCCATAAGTATTGCATTTCCAGAAACCGCAGAACTATTTTTTACAGCCTTTAAGATATCTTCATACAAGACTCTCTGAACATCCATATCTATTGAAAGAGTCACATCGCTCCCGTTAATCGGAGGAACGAATTCCTCTATTGTAGGCTGGAGATTTACAAATCCGGTGTATTTCAAGACGATCTTTCCAGCTCTTTTACCCCTAAGCACAGAATCATAATATTCTTCAATCCCACCTATTCCTTTCCTGTCTATTACTTTCCCAAGTATTGTTGGAAGTGAAGAAGCTTCTGTCCTTTTCCTAACCATTGACATTGAAATGTTCACGAACTTCAATATTGTAGGAGGGATCTTTGAGATAAGATCGGCTTTGTCTTTGGATTGACCTAAAAAGAGAAAATCTCCTTTTGAAAAAATCTCATCGATTTTGAGATTCGTAAGGAGGTAAATCTCTCTTTCTATCTCAATCTTAGTACCCTTATCAGAATTCTCATAAACTCTCCTCAAAAACGATAGATCAAGATAAGCCCTATAGACATACGTGTCAGATGCAAGGATTCTTCCATCTTTGTCCAGTATACTCCCTCGCTTTGGAGGAATTCTTATACTCCAATTCTTGTTTGTTATCCCCCAGAGCGGGCTCGCAACGAGTCTTAGAAACGATAGAAGTATGAATACACCGAAAATTATGATCAACAGTATTGCTCGAAAGTATATCTTATTCTCCATCAACTTTTACTATCTGAAAGCTTGAAAGAAGTTCAGAAATATCGCTTCTCAGATGCTGAATTTCCATCCTCTTTTGCTCTATCTTTTCTGCTATCCACCTGTTCTCTTCCTTGAGTTTGAAACTCTTCATTCCAAGCACAACCAGCGATATTGAGACAACTACAGCCACTGTAATTGATACAACTAGAAGGATTATCTTGTCACTTGGTATGGAAATTACCCTTTCGAAAACTCTCTCAAATTTCAAAGTTCTCCGCTTCGCTCTTGCTCTCACCATTTATAACTCCCCCTTTAGATCCGCTCCGCTACTCTAAGCTTTGCACTCCTCGATCTTGGGTTAATCTGTATTTCTCTTTCGGTGGGAGTTACAGGTTTCTTTGTGACAACCTTCAATTTCTTGGAATTCCTAAAGTGGTTTTTCACTATACGATCTTCGAGCGAGTGGAAGGATATCACGGCTACTCTTCCACCAAGTTTCAAGGCGTCCTCTGCCTGAACGAGAAACTTTTTGATGTTCTCAAGCTCATTATTGACTTCTATCCTGATAGCTTGAAAAGTTTTGGTGGCAAAGTGTCTCTTCCTCTTTCTCTTTTCAGAAAACGGAATCGCCCTTGATATAGCATCGACCAGATCCTTAGTAGTGTTTATTGGACGAGATCTAACTATTTCTCTGGCTATCCTTCTTGCAAATCGCTCTTGACCGTACTCACTTATTATCCTCGCTAGATCTCTTTCTGAGTAGGCATTGACCACATCATAAGCAGTTTTCTCAGAGGAAGGATCCATTCTCATATCAAGTGGTCCCTCTTCCTTAAAGGAAAATCCTCTGGATGGATTATCGAGATGCATACTAGAAACTCCGAGATCGGCTAGTATACCATCAACCTCTTTGATCCCTTCCGATCTCAGGATCGATGAAAGGTTAACATAAGATTCTCTGAGAATCTTGATCCTTCCGCTCCGCTCGTACACAGAGAGTCTCTCCTTTGCTATACTCAGAGCCTCTGGATCTACATCCAGACCTATTATTCTGCATCCTGCACACGCCTCCAGAAGCGCCAGAGAGTGACCACCTGCTCCAAGAGTACAGTCAACATACATTCCATCTCGGTTAGTGTTGAGAAAACGAACAATCTCCGCTACCAATACGGGTGTGTGCATGAGTCCATTCCGCTCCGCTTAAAATTGGATTATATAACCACTTTACAAAAATTAAAAACGAGGAGGGAAATAAGAAAAATTGCAAAAGCGTAGATTACAAGCCAATTTCGGAGGTTATTAATTTTATACACATAAGTATATTAAAAAAGCCCCGACTCTTCGGGGCTCCCCAACCTAGATTTCCAGGTCTCTCAAATTGACCTGAGCGTTTATTATGGCAGTTATAACATTTGCCATAACATCGAACCTGCTTATAGCTTCTCTCATCACCTCAACTGACTTTTTCATTTCCTGCGAACTCTCACTCACATCCCTGAAAGCCTGCTCCATCATCTCAGTCACCTGCTCCAGGAATTGCTTGTTCATCGTGAGAAAGTCCAGAAACTTAGTCATAGAAACACTGAGTATATCGAACATATCCTTGACCTTTCTCACATTGTTCATGGCCTCCTCAATTGATGCAGATATGCTCTTGACTTTTTCAGAGATGTGATCCGAAACTTCTTTTGAGTTTGTAGCTAGCTTTTGAATCTCCGTAGCTATGACTGAGAATCCTCTTCCAGACTCCCCTGCTCTCGCTGCTTCTATGGAAGCATTGAGCGCAAGGAGATTTGTCTGTTTCGCTATCTTGGCAATATCGTCTATCATTTTTTCGACATCTTTAAAGGAGTTGAGTATTTCAAAAGTGTTGTTTACCGTCTTCTCAACATCATCACCGACTGTTGATATGTCTGTTCCAGCTCTTTGCAGCTCGTCCTCAAGTTCGACATTAAGCGCGGTGATCTTCTCTACATTCTCAGAAGCGAGTGCACTACTCTGCTGAAGCCTTGAGGCTAAGTCTTCAAACTCATTGCTCAGTTGCAGAAAACTGTCCGTTATCTCGGATAGTTCATTCTGGGTTTCTCTAACTCTTCCGACTAAAATATCATCCAAATGCTCTATAAAGGAAGTCATAACATTTTGAGCAAAAAATGAAGCGGTAAGCCTGTTCAATATGTCCATTATTTTCTCTTTCTCAGCCATTTTCCATCACCGTCCTCATCCATAAACTTTGTTGATTATGTCAACACCGCATCTTAAATTTCTCAACCATTCGAGAAATCTCGTTGCAATTTCCCTAGGCATAACCGCTCCATGTTGTGGGGCGATGTACTCTATATCGTATCTACTCACCATATCCACCCACTTCTTACACGCTACATTGGAAGTCATATATCTTTGATGGAAAGCCTCCATGAGTCTGACATGTTCCTCCCAGCTCTGAGCTATTTGATATCTACCACCTTTAGGGAATATAGCAGCTCCTATATCTCCTGAAAACAGGATCTTAGCAACGGGGTCATAAAGATTGAGATTACCCGTGGAATGCAGATAATGAGCAGGAATTATGTCTAGAGTCACTCCACTGGAAAACTGTATTTTCCCGCCTTTATCTGGGAGAGCAACTATCTTTCTCTGATCGTATATGCCAAAGTGAGGGAGAAACCTCGTCCAAAGGTTTGATATATAGACCTTCGCGTGTGGAATTATAGACATCCAAAGCGTTATACCGGAAACGACATCGGGGTCCTGATGGGTGAAGAATATGTACTTTACCCTCTCAAGTCCTATTATCTCGGAAACTTCTGCGAGAACCCTGGCAAAAACATGTGCTCCTCCAGGATCTAGAAGAGCTGCTTCTTCTCCATCTACTACAACATATTGATTCACCTGAACTATTCCTTCATCTTCATTTTCGCTACTCCCAAGAAGATAGAATTTGTGTGTCTCGTCTTCATAGAGTGCCACAGTCTTGAACTCCTTCACCGCGCTCACCCCTTTCCTCTCGGTTTCCTATCTACTGAATTATACACCTTTTTTGTGGTAATATTACTTTGCCGAAAAAAAGAGAAACGGGGGTGAAGTTGTGCCGGAAAAGTTTAATCTTCAGGATCGTTTTCTCAATCAGCTTAGATTAAACAAGATAGAGGTTAAGGTCTATCTCGTAAATGGTTACCAAATGAAAGGTATAGTTAAGGCTTTTGATAGTTATACGGTGCTTCTTGAAGATGGAGGCAAACAGAGTTTGATATACAAACACGCGATAAGCACACTCATGCCTGAACAATATGTTAGGCTTGTAACCAAAAAGCAGGAGGGAGAAAATTTAGAGAGTGAGCAGTAACAAAGCGATTCTTGTGGCAATAGATCGTGGAGATTTCAATGTGGATGAATCATTGGAAGAGTTAGAACTCCTATCCAAAAGTATTGGAATTTATCCAATTGAAAGAATTATTCAAAGAAGGACTTTTGTAGATCCTCGATGGTATTTAGGGAGGGGAAAGATTGAGAAACTCGCAAAGATTGTCGGAGCTTTTGATATAGGATATCTAATTATAGATGATGAAATAACAGCTCAGCAGAAAAGAAATATTGAGGATATCACTCAAGCAGAAGTTCTAGATAGAACGCAGGTGATACTTGAGATATTTGCAAAACATGCAAGCAGTGAAGAAGGAAAAATTCAGGTAGAACTCGCAAAGCTCCAGTATGAGCTTCCCAGGATGATAGGAATAGGTAAAGAGCTTTCAAGATTAGGTGGGGGAATAGGAACGAGAGGACCGGGTGAGCAAATTCTCCAGAGAAAGAGAAGTGTAGTCAAGAAGAGGATATCGATACTGAAGAAAAAGTTGGAAGATATAAAGAGAGAGATAGAAACCCAGAAGAGAAAGAGAATTTCAGGAGATCTTTACAGGGTTTCCATAGTCGGATATACAAATTCTGGGAAATCCTCTCTTCTAAATGCGCTCTCCAAAAGAGAAGATGCGATAGTTGCAAATGAACTCTTCGCCACCCTCCAACCGATAACAAGAAGAGTAAAGCTCCCCTCAGGGAAAGTGATCTTGGTATCTGATACCGTGGGATTTATAAGAAAGTTGCCTCATACGATAGTCGAAGCGTTCAAAACTACCTTGGAAGAAATCAAAGACTCAGATCTTCTGATACATGTTGTCGATATATCCGATCCATTCTTTGAAACGAAAATAAGAGAGAGCATGAAAGTGCTAAAAGAAATCGAAGCAGATAAAATCCCAAGAGTGATGCTCTTCAACAAGATAGATCTGGTACCAAAAGAGATTATCGAGGCGACAATGGAAAGATTCCCGGATGCCCTGTTCTCTTCTGTGAAAAACGGTATAGGTATTTTGGAAATTCTCGAAAAGATCGAAGACGAGCTTTCCAATCTGGAAGATACTGTGAGATGCCTCGTTCCGGTTGATAAAATAGGGAGGATATATTCGTTCCTTGACAGGATCTCAGTGAAAGAACAAAAACTACTAGATGGAAAATTCGAACTTGTCTTGAAAGGTAGAAGAGAACTCATATCAGAAGCTATAGGAAAGATTGAAGGGGAGGTGCTTGGATGAAAAAAATTTTCATTTTAGTAGCGATATTTCTAAGCCTTCTGATGCTCGCATATGTTCCACCAGTTCTGAAAACTTGGTTGAACTCGACTTTCGGAGAACTCAGATTGGGATTTTGGCCACATTTTCATATGGGAGTAGATTTTTCTACCTGGGAAGGCAACCCAAAAATAGGGATAAAGATACTCTCAGTTGATGATGGATATGTCGACAGAATAGTAATAGATCCAGACGATCTGTACGGATGTACGATCGTTTTATCACACAGAAACGGTTACAAGACTCTTTACGCGCACTTGGCAGGATTCTCCAAAAATCTTAAAACCTCTACAGGAGCGGACATATCTGCAATACTTCAGGATTTTATCAATCGCTATGCCGTATCCAAAGATGTATGGAAAGATAGACTGGATCAGATGAGGCTAGATGGAAAGGAAAAATACGGTCAGGCTTTTGAAGCCTTTACAAATGAGGATTCATTATATCCCCTTTGTTTTAAAGAAGGATGGGCTGAGAAACCAAGAAGAATAGTGATAAAGTTTCCAAAGGACGAGATTAAAGTTAGGCAAGGGCAAGTCGTAGCGTACTCTGGAGAATCAGGAAATGTCCAGGGGCCACACTGCCACTTCGAAGTAAGGGACCAAGATGAAAGATTCTCATACGATCCATTCTCCATTTATCCAGACATTCTCCGATGGATAGATCAACCTGTTAGAAACAGCATAGTCCTTTTAAAGGTAGCAATCGATGGAAAAATGTATGATTACTCTCCAAACAAAGTGTACGAATTCTCAGGGGATTATCCAAAGATAGCTGTTTTGGCATTTTCAGACTATGCAGTTCGTGGATATTCATACAGGCTTGGTTTGAGGGGTCTGTCTCTTAGTCTAAGCGGAAGAACCTCTCCAATATATGAAGTGTTCTTTGACAGAATACCAATGGATGAAATGAAGAAAGCGTTTCTTGTTTATGATGAGAAACTTTCGAGTTTAAGAGGAGAGTACAACGCCTGGTATGATCTGTATCCAAAAGGCGAGGTAAGCGTCGCAAAGTATGGTGATATTCCGAGGTTTCCCGATAAATCCACAGTCGTGATAACTCTAAGGGATTATTTCGGAAACACAAAGAACTTTAACCTCAACCTAAAAAGGAAGTGAGCGGGATGTTTTGGAAGCGCGGGAAGAAAAACATCCTAAAAAATCCTTTTTATGATGAAAAAGACGCTCTTGTAGTTTACATAAAATGTAACAAATGTGGCTATATCATGAAGAAAAGGATATTGAAGAGCAGGGATTTCGTGGTATCCTACGATGGCAACGCAGCCGTTGTTATAGATAAGCTCTATGTATGCGATAAGTGCTACAACCAAATAAAAGTAAATGCTGGATTCAAGAGGAGTTACAAACCCGTTTACTTTGAGATAGACGGGGGAAGTTTTGTCAGTAAGGAGGAATACGAAAAAGGAAAGGAGGATGAGAAATGAAAAAACTCTTTACAAGCGAAAGCGTGACAGAAGGACACCCTGATAAAGTAGCGGACCAGATATCGGATGCTATATTAGATGCGATCCTGGAGCAAGATTACCGCGCAAGGGTTGCCGTTGAGACTCTAGTTACCACGGGAATAGCTATAATAGCGGGCGAAGTAACCACAAGGGCTTATGTTGATATACCCGATATAGTCAGAAAGACGATACTGGGTATAGGATATACGCGAGCAAAGTATGGATTTGACGGAGAAACTTGTGCTGTCCTCACATCGATACACAGCCAATCTCCAGATATTGCCATGGGTGTTGACAAAGCTCTTGAAGCCAAGCAGAGTAAAGAGGAATTTCAGGATGAACTCTTAGCTCTTGGTGCAGGAGATCAGGGCATGATGTTTGGATACGCCACAAACGAGACTCCCGAATATATGCCGCTTCCTATAACTCTTGCCCATAAGCTTTCTATGAGACTCGCTTATGTCAGAAAAGAAAAGATAGTTCCGTTTTTCAGACCTGATGGAAAGACTCAAGTTACCATTGAGTATGAGGGAGATAAACCAGTAAGGGTTGACACGATCGTCGTCTCAACCCAACATGATCCTAATGTAAAAAAAGAGGAATTAGAAGAAGCCGTTAAGAAGTATGTAATAGACCCTGTGATCCCAGAAGATTTAAGAGATGACAAAATGAAAATACTCGTCAATCCAACAGGTAGGTTTGTCTTAGGCGGTCCAATGGCAGATACAGGACTCACTGGAAGGAAAATAATAGTTGACACCTACGGCGGCTGGATCCCACACGGAGGAGGAGCTTTTAGCGGAAAAGATCCAACAAAAGTTGATAGATCCGCTCACTATATGGCGAGATATGTTGCTAAAAATGTGGTTGCTGCAGGTCTTGCAGATAAGTTTATGATACAGCTCGCCTACGCTATAGGTGTCGCTCATCCCGTATCGATAATGATAGACACCTTCGGTACTGCAAAGGTTGATGAGGATAAAATACTGAAAGCTATTAGAGAGTTGTTTGATTTCAGACCCGGTGCTATAATTAAGAAGCTCGATCTTTTGAGACCTATATACAAAAAGACAGCCGCCTATGGGCACTTTGGAAGAAATGAGCCTGAATTTACTTGGGAAAAGCTCGATATGGTTGATGAGCTTAGGGCTTATTTCAATATCTGAGGGAGGGATAGATAGTGCCAAATAAGAGATCCGCTGCCAAAAGAGTTAGACAATCCGAAAAGAGAAGGATCAGGAACAAAGCCAGAAAGACTATGTTCAAGAACGCTGTGAAAAGGGTTCTAAGGGCCATGGAGGATAACAAAAGCAAAGAGGAAGTACTTGAACTTTACAGGAAAGCTCAAATTCTCATAGACAAGGCAGAGCAGAAAGGTGTTATACACAGAAATACTGCTTCTCGTAAAAAATCAAGATTGGCAGCTAGGGTTAACGATTACATTAAGAGCATGTAATACCAATGTTAACTATACTTTACCTTCCTAACGGGATTTTCCTAAAACCTAAAGAAATGTTTTTTGACCCACACATGCGTGTGGGTCATCTTTTGTTAGACTATGGCATGGAAGATCTTATGAAATACAGGAAGTTTTTGTGTAAATGCTACAAAAATGACGAAATTTATATGGAAAGAGAGATAAAAGTTACTTCGATAGATCCCAAAAGGGGCTTGGCTCTCTTCTCCTATGAAGACTTCCTCCCAAATCTAGAGAGATATTTCAAATACGAAGATGTATACAAGATCTCCAAGGTTCTAGACATAAGATCCGTCATTATTCAAATGAATGAAATGATTGAGAAGTCTGAAATGGGAATGGAAATCGGCTTTTCAAAATGGATAGAGACAACGGCACCTCCTATGTACAGGAAATCTTTGTCGAGATTTGCCTTCTCATATCACAAATTCTATCGAGACAATTTCTCAAATCTCGATGAGATCAGAAAAAAACTTCCCCTTATAGTCTACAAACTTTACGAAATTGCAGAAATTTATATCTGATTCAATATGCAAATGTTAGAATAGGAAACTAGAGGGGGAAAATATGCTAAGTATAATCGTTGTAATACTGTCCCTTGTGGTCATAGCTTTACTTAGAACTTATCTTCAGTGGAGAAATTCGAGATCTCTTCTTCTGAAAGTATCTAGGGATCTCGAACCTTCTGAAGCCACTATTGCGCTTATATTCCTGAAAATGAGAATATACGAGTCTTTTCACAGGATCGTTACAAAGCGCGGTGGAGCAGAAGAATTTCTAAGGGATGTCGGAATGTCCATGAAAGAAGTGCTTGGTTCTGATGCTTGGAGTGTTATACTGACCCACGAGAACGGAAAATGGTATTTCGCCGCGTGGGATAATTTCTACGACAAGAAGGATTTGGACGAGATAATACCACATATTCAGAAATCAGGTGGAGCAAGGTTAGTCTTTGAGAAAAAAGAAGTTTTAGATATTCCGAACACATCTAAGAAGAAGTTCTGGAGAGACATAATAGAATTGGTTGAGAAAAGAGAAGGAAGAATCTTCGAAACGAGATCCTGGATAGGAGTTCCTGTCATATCAGAAGGAAAAGTTGTCGCCGTGATCTCAATTGATTGGTTCACTCCAAGAGCATACAAAAAATGGATGATCGATATTCTAAAAGTTCTTACGGATGATCTCTCAAAAGTTTTTCAGTCCATGAAAGACATCTCAGATATCATGACATTCGAAGATTACGATCCGTTATTTGGACTTCCTGGCGAAAAAGCGTTGATGAGAGACCTCGAAAAACTCAAGTCAAGTGGTGCAGGATTTTCCATCATAATCGTTGAAATCACAAATACTAGAAGGATTTGGCAACTCTATGGGCAAATTGTAAAGGGAAAAGCTATGAAGAAGGTCGTTCGCAAGTTAAGAGGAATTTTCGAAGGACATGTTAGGATGTATTCAAAATCGAGTAACGAGGTCGTAATTATTTTAGAGACGCTATCTCATCAGCTGCTCATATCCTATCAAAGAAAAATCCTAGGAGAATTCCTCAGGGTTTTCAGAATCGACAGCGACGAAAGACCAACCTTTGTGAAGCTATCTGCAAAAGTGGGATATGCAATATACCCAGAAGATGGCGACGATATAGAAGAACTCTTTGAAGCAGCCAAAAGAAGAGAAATACTATATTAAAGATATAGGATTCGGAATGACTTTC
The DNA here is from genome assembly GCA_015489065.1 of Thermotogaceae bacterium. GTDB lineage: Bacteria > Thermotogota > Thermotogae > Thermotogales > Thermotogaceae > WGAO01. The sequence goes on from WGAO01000126.1 coordinate 17,248, forward strand.
CAGTTTCTTCTATCTTTTCTCTTTATCTCCGAGAAGATTTCTTCAAGCGTATCCATCAATCTATCTGTCTTTACCAAGAAATGATATGTGTGTTTTCCTTTTATTTTGGATATGAAGTACTTCGATGGGCCGAGAACTTCTCCTGATTTCACCAATGATGCTACAGATTCAATCATCTCCTCGGCAAGCCTTTCATCTCTTGAGCTATAAAGGACATGCACAATATCAGAAAAGGGAGGATAGTTAAGCTCATCTCTCCTTTTCAATTCGTCATCGTAGAAACCCTCAACATCAGAATTTTTCACATATCGTAAAAACTCCGTATCCATTCCCCAATGCTGAACTATTGCTTTCCCTCCTCCACTTCTACCACTCCTTCCAATCGCCTGATGTATTGTTTGGAAAGCCCTAAGCCTTGATGTGTAATCAGGTATCGCCATAAGTCCATCGACATCCATTATTACGGTTAATTTCACTCTGTCTAAATCTATTCCTTTTGCTATCATCTTAGTCCCTACAAGTATGTCTATCTTTTTCTTTTCCAACATATCCAGCAATTCTATCAATTTGTCTGGCGACGATATGATCTCTCTATCTGCTCTTTTTATATTGTGATCAGGAAAGAGTTTCTTCAAAATTTTTTCGACTTTTTCACTTCCAATGCCGAATACTTTCAGAATGGATCCACATTTTGGGCATCTGTCAAATGCCTTTATCTCTTTCCCGCATATATGACACTTAAAAGTCCTGGTCTCCAAATGAAATGTCATCGCCGTATCACATCTATCACATTTCACTATGTATCCGCATCGCAGACATTTTATTCTTCCATAACCCTTTCTTCTAACAAATACTATTATTCCATTTCCACCATCCAAATTTTTCTTCATCTCGTTTAATGTCTCTTTTGAAAACCATCCTTTTTCATTTCTCATGTCAACAAGCCTGACATCTGGAATCTTGGATTTTCTTGATAACCTTATCAAATTGTATTCACCAGATCTCGCTCTGTAATAATCCTCTATCCTCGGCGTGGCCGAACTCAATATCAAAGGGATGGAGTATATCTTGGAAAGAGACTTCAAGACCTCTATCCCATCGTAGACAACCCCATCTTTCTGAAAATAACTCTCGTCATGCTCTTCGTCAGCTACAATCAAATCCCATCTTACTGGAACAAAAGAAGCGCTCCTTGTACCCAGGAGAACATCGATGTTTCCAGATACGCTTTCGATCCAGCTTCTGACTCTCCTTGCAGCTGTCATGTAGCTGTGATACACCGCAACTCTGAGATTCGGTATTCTTTGAATAAGTCTCCTGTGAAGCTGCGGAATGAGGGATACCTCTGGAACAAGAATTAAGGATTTTCCCCCTTTTGAATACTCAATGAACACCTCAGTCTTTCCGCTACCGGTATCTCCAAAAAGAAGATTTATTCCTGTTTTAATTGATTTCAAAGCTCTTCTTTGATCCTCCCTCAGATCGATGTGTTTTTTCTCAACACTCTTGGATATCAAACCCTTTCTCAGAGAACTCTCCAGAGCCTTTCTACCAAACCTATCGATCAGTTCTGAAACACTTACGATTTCTTCCCTTAGGACAAATTTGACGATTTCCTCTTCCTCATTTGAGAGATTCATCCTTGCAAGCTCTGATATGTCTTTCCCTATCGAAATGCTTTCTTCTCTACCGATGAGAGTTCTTGGATAAACGAACTCTGAGGTAACCTCTATAAATCCTTTTCTCGTCATCTTTAAAAGCTCTTTTATTCCTTTATCTTTGAGGAAATCTTCGAGGGTGATTTTCCGAAAGTTTGAAAGCACTGATAATGAAGCGACTGTCAATCTCTCGTAATCGTCAAGTTTGCTCGGAAAGTGGAGTGATAGATAGTCTACCAGTGGGTATCCATACATCATTGAGAGTTTTTCAGAGAGTTTGATTCTCTCCTCGTCCATTCCAAATTGAAGTTTTCCCAGTACAATTCCACTTGAAGAAGAACACTCTCCTATAACGATTCCCTTATGAAACCTTTTTTTGTAAAAAAGAACCCTCAGCCCTGGGCTTAATTTCTCTCTGCTATCAAGGCATGTTTGGCTTCTGTCATGAAGAGATACTACCAAATATCCCATATCATATCCCGTACTCACCCTTTATTCTCTCAAACGCCAAGGCATCACTTACACTGAGATTTAGAGTTATAGAGGATATTTCTCCAGGTGATATTCCGTTGTCCTTGAGCTCTTTTATTATGTCCCTTATTCTCTCGTCAGCTTTCAATGGATACCTTCGTTTTACATACCAAATTCGATTTGATATGACTTTTAAGAGTATTTCTTTTTTAGTTGAATTAAGACTATCCAAAAACTCCTTGGGTTCATACATGTCTATTTCAACCTGAGTTAGGGATTTGATATTCATGAACGATTTCATTTCGAAAATCGACTCAAGCCCAAAGCTTTCTTCCTTGTATACGAACGCCATTAGCCTTTCCAGTTTATCAAATATCCCAAGGAGTCCTTTTTTCAATATGTAAACACTGTCTGGAACCTGATCAGGAGCTATCAAGATGCTACCAGATGGAAGTTCAAGAGATTTCATCCAATTTCACCTCTTCTTCTGGGAATCTTATGAGAAACCTTATGAGATATTCAAACCACTCCGGATCTTTGTTAAGTCTTGTTATTTTTACACTCCTGTGCATAACCTCCTTCATCAAATCATCATCACTCGGATAGAAGAGTATGGCTAGTTTTGCAGAATACATAGCTCCGTACCTATCCTCCATCTCATCCATGTATATTCGCAGGGCATCGAGTATGAATTCTTTGGAATCTGGAAAATCTGGAAACTTTTTTACAAAAGCCAACCTGTGGAGAACATATCTTATAATATCCTCCTCTTTTGATACCATTTCAACAACTGCTTTCGCTTTTTCTGGATCATCTGGTAATTCTGGGAGCTTCTGAATCGTGAGCATCTCTTCAAGTGCGGCGAGTATCTCATCTTCACCCTCCGTTTTGTCAACTATCGTAGCTATTTTCGCAACATCTACACTTTTCTCAAAATCTCCTATAACATCTTTCTCTATGTAATCAACAAGAGAAGCATTGAGCGACTCAACGAGATACTTTAAAACTTCCTTGTACTCTTCATCATCTCCTATAACATCTTCTTTCGTGTACTTCCTTATAACACTATCAACTTCTGCGACAACATCAGACACAAGTTCATCTTCCAAAAAATACTCAACAATCGCGACAAAACTGCCTGAATGGTATATCTCATTTCCAGATCTAAACTTTCCTTCTTTTATGAAGAAAAAGAATTTCGGTACTTCTCCTTCGCTCAACACAGTTTGGCCCGATACCACATTTACCTCTTCCATTCTCTCAACTCCTCTACCAACTTTCCCAGCCTTTCAGATATACTTGGAGCAAATTCTGAAAGATTCTTCAAGAATTTTCTGTATGTATCTTCGTTTAAATTCGATAAGAACTTTTCCAGGCGATCTTCCGGTATTCTCCCAGATTTCAAGAGATCTGCAAGCCTCTTGAAATCTATGTATCTCATACTCTTTACACTTAAGATAGATTTCCCCCCGACTTTTGGAAGTGTGTAGGAAAGCCTACCTTCAAACTCTCCCCAGCTGCTAACTATATCCCTCCAAAGTGGAGCGACATCTTCACCTCCAAGTAAATTCTTCCCGTCTCTTGCCATTATCATTATAACTGAATCATCACCACCTATGAACCAAGCGTTTCTCTCAGCCGTTCCGGTTTTCCCAAACATCTCCTTCCCGGTTATTTTTGCCCTTTTTCCTGTACCCCTTCTCACAACTTCTCGGAGAATTCCTTTGAGAATTAATATGGCTTTTTCAGATGAGAGATTGTATGATGGAATTTCCCCTATAACCCTAGGGATGAATGTGTATATTGGACCTCCACTTATCCTTCTTATCTCTTTTATTATGGTTGGTTTGAAAACAGTTCCACCGTTCGCCACAGCTATGTAGAACTTCGCTATCTCCTCCGGAGATGTTTCAAGTGTACCTAGAGATATTGTGAGATCGTTTGGATAATATCCGTTTATTCTCAAGATTTTTTTCATGAAATTCACTATCCTGTCATATCCAAACTCACTGAATAGAAAAACAGAGGGAACATTCCTCGACCAAACCACAGCGTTAAGAACAGTTGAATATCCTTTAAATACCTTAGTGAAGTTCTCCGGTTTCCATCCAGATATATCTATCGGAACATCAGGAAGAAGATCTAACGGTTTAACTCCATTCAAAATGGAATATAGGTAATATATAGGCTTAATAGCAGAACCTATTTGCCTCCTTCCAAATTGAACACCTTTTCCTTTGTAAGCTAATATCTTTCCAACGCTGTTAACCGCCAAAAACGCCATTTTGTCCTTTATCTTCTTCTCAAGAATTCTCTGAAAACCAGAATTGAGCGTAGTGACTATTTCGTATCCTCCTCTAAGCTCTTCTATGGAAAGTCCTGATATCTCCTTGGCTTCTTCTATGATCCTCCAGAACACTTCTTCATCTATGAAAAAATTCGGTTTTTTGAATTTTAAGTTTTCTATCTCTTTTAAAACCTCTTCGTATTTAGACTTATCTATCACTTTAGCATCAAGTGCTGCTTTTGCCACACTCCTTGCTTTTTTCTTGGCGAGCTCTGGCTGCTTGTAAGGATTCAGATTCTCTGGAGATTTTATTATTCCCACTAGAACCATCATCTCAGGAGTGGACAATTTTTGAATGGGTTTTCCAAAATAGTAGAGTGAAGCTGCGCCAAAGCCATAAAGACCATTCCCAACATACGCTGAATTGATATACATCTCCAATATCTCTTCTTTTGACCTGATTCTTTCCAGCCAATAGGCTATGAATATCTCCCTTATTTTTCTCTCTATACTCCTTTCGAATCCCAAATAAAGAGATCTCGCTAATTGCTGGGTTATCGTACTTCCTCCTTGAACAACTTTTCCCGTTGTGAGATCGATAAAGAGTGCTCTGATTATTCCTCTTATATCCACACCAGCGTGTCTGAAAAAGTTTCTGTCCTCAGAAGCTAAAAGTATTCTGATGAAGTCCTGCGGAACTTCTTCAAGATTCATCCACACACTTCTTGATATGTACATCGGCGTTTCATCAGAATAGAGAATCCTTGCACTTGGTGGAAGCTTGTTCTCTGGCGGTGGAAGGTTTGAGGTTACATTGTGGTAGTACCAAAGAATAGCTGAGAAAGACATAGCTGCTCCTAAAATAACTAAAATAAATCTTCTCATATGAGAACTCCCTCCAGTTCCAACAAAAAAACCTTCCACTCAAATCCAGAAGAGAATCCTCCTAAACTTCCTTTAGAAACTACCCTGTGACAAGGTATGTAAATTGGAAGACGGTTTGATCTCATAGCCATACCAACCGCTCTTGGAGATGTCCCCACAATTTTTGCTATCCATCCATAAGTTCTGACTTCCCCGTATGGTATCTTTCTAACCTCTTCCCAAACCTTTTTTTGAAAATCGGTGCCTTTCAACCTAACGGGAAAATTCACCTTTCCTGATCTTTTTGTGAAGTAGTCTTCCAAAACTTTCTTGAACGGTTGAACATCTTTTAGCGGAGCGTCGAAAATTCTCCCAAGGGCAATCTCAATAGCAACACCATTATCTATTAAAATGCTGACCGGTCCAAGTCTTGTGTAGACAACACTTTGTACTATAACGAACACCTCCCTTTTTTAATTATATCTCTTTGTGATATCCTTCTTCCATTGTCGGAGGCGAAAATTTGTTATATGTAATATTGATCTTCAAAACTTGCAACTTTTTCCAGTATTTGTGCGAATTTTTTACATTGTGATATTCTGCTGATGAAGGGAAGGTGATAAGATGTGGCTTTACATAATTCCTTCTCTTATGCTTGGATGGAGTCTAGGGGCTAACGACGCTGCAAACGTATTCGGCCCTCCGGTTGCGAGCAGACTTGTTTCATACTGGAAAGCTGTTGTGGTATCAGCGATATTCACAGTTATAGGAGCTGTAACAGGAGGCGCGGCAGGTCTACATACAATAGGTTCTCTCTCAAGTTCAAATGTCGTTGAGAGCTCCATATCGGTACTTGGAGGGGCAATTTCCGTGATAATAATGACAATACTTGCCCTTCCGGTATCAACATCTCAAGCGGTTGTCGGTGGGATACTGGGAATAGGACTTCTCAAGGGCAGTGTGAACTGGGGAGTGCTATGGAAAATAGTTATATGCTGGGTTACCACTCCAATAGGAGCTCTTTTCTTTGGATTTGTGGTTTACAAGATAACAGCTCCGATGTTTTCAAGAATAAAATCAATAGCACTTCAGGACAAAGTATTGGTTATCATGACATGGGTAATAGGAGCCTACGGAGCGTATTCGCTCGGAGCGAATAATGTGGCAAATGTTACAGGTGCGTTTGTTGGAAATCTGCTCACAGTTCAGCAAGCAGCCCTTATAGGGGGATTGGCTATAGCATCTGGTACACTCACATATAGCAAGAGAGTTATGATGACCGTTGGAAAGAAAATAATAGAGCTCGATCACTTCTCGTCTCTGATATCGATATTTGCCGAAGCATTGACTGTCTGGATTTATGCTCTAATAGGAGTTCCTGTGTCGACTTCCCAGGCGATAGTTGGAGGGGTTCTTGGAGCTGGAATAGCCCGTGGAACGAACCTTGCCGATAGGAAAATGTTGTTTAGAATACTCTTCGGTTGGGTTGGAACACCTGTAGTAGCTGGTGTTATATCAGCTATTCTTTACATCCTTATATAGAGGGGAGGGATAAAATGTTTTTCTTTGGAAAAAAAGAGTCGGGAATAATAAATAACTTTATGAAACATTTGGATGCGGTTGAGGAAACCCTTGAGACTTTCGGAGAGTTTATGGATGCATATCTAGATGGGAGAGAAGATTTCGAAGAGCTAGCCCTTAAAACTGTTGAAGCCGAGAGCAAGGCAGATAGATTGAGAAGGGAAACAGAAACCATGATGTATTCGGGTGCCTTTCTTCCTAACTTTCGTGGAGATCTTCTCGGACTCATAGAATCCGTAGATGTTATAGCTGACAGAGCAGAGACTGTGGCAAGGCTTGTCAATCTCCAGAGAACACAGTTCCCAGCTGACATAAGAGGCGATATCAGAAAACAGGTCGGAGTTTCTATAAAAACCTATAAAGCACTGAAGAGAGCTATAAAAAAGATGTTCGAAGATGTAGAAGAAGCGGCAAAGTGCATTGTTGAGACTGAGAATTTAGAACATCAGGAAGACGATATAGAGTGGGAACTGATTAAAAAACTTTTCTCCCTAGATGTCGACAGAGCTGTGAAACTTGAAGTTAGAGAGATAATAGGTCTAATAGGTGATATAGCCGATCTATCGGAAGACGCATCTGACAGGGTTGAGATCATAATCCTCAAGAGGAGGGTCTAAGTTTGGGAGAACTGGGAAGGAGTTTTGAGAAGCTCGTTGAAGTAATGAAAACTCTCAGAGATCCTGGAGGTTGTGATTGGGACAGATCACAGACTCATAAAACTCTTAAACCTTATCTCATAGAGGAAGCTTTTGAGCTCTTAGAAGCGATAGACAGAGAAGATGATCATGAAATAAAAGAAGAGCTTGGTGATGTTTTACTTCAAGTGGTGTTCCATGCACAGATAGCTTCTGAAAGAGGGGCTTTCGATATAAAAGATGTCATTGATAATTTGACGGAAAAACTCATAAGAAGACATCCGCATGTTTTCAAAAAATCTGGAAAATATTCATACGAAAGATGGGAAGAGATAAAAGCCAAGGAGAAAAAGGAAAAAAAGAGTGCTATTGGAAGAGTTAATCCAGCTCTTCCAGCTTTATCCATGGCAAGAAGAATTCAGGAAAATGCTTCAGCTGTTGGGTTCGATTGGAAAGACAAAAGCGGCGTCAAAGAGAAAGTAAAAGAAGAGATAGAAGAATTCTTGGAAAATCCAAGTGAGGAAGAATTTGGAGATATTCTCTTCTCGCTTGTGAATCTATCGCGATTTATTGGTGTAGACCCAGAAAGAGCCCTCAGAAAATCCACGGAGAAGTTCGTAAAGCGCTTTCAGAAAATGGAGGAGCTTATAGAGAAAGATGGAAAGAAACTCTCAAATCTCTCCATTGAGGAGATGAACAGATATTGGGAAAAGGCAAAGGAGGTTGAGTAAATGAAAAAACTATCTTTCATCTTGGCGACTATCGTGGCGAGTATTTATATAGCCTCTGCCACCCCTACAGTTGTGGCAGTAGTCAACGGCTATGAAATAACTTCTGATTTTTTAAACACTATGGCGGATATTGACAGAATACTCATAGGAATACACAGTCTTGACGCTAAATTTTTCACGGTTCTGACTTCTACACAGGAAGGGCTAGCTTTCCTTCAAAGATACAGATTGGCTGTTTTGAACGATCTCATAGACCAACTTCTCATACAACAACTGGCAGAAAAAGAAGGAGTCTCCCCGTCTGCAAGCGAAGTTGAATCCGCTGTCGAGAAAGACATAGACGACGCTCTTAAAAACTTGAAGATGAACAGGGAAGACTTCGAAAAGTATTTATCAAGCATTGGAATGAGTATTGAAGAACTCAAAGAGAGACTGAAATGGATGTACAAAACAAATAAAAGTCTTGAAAACTTAAAAGAAAAGGTCACAAAAGATGCCACCGTATCGGAGGACGAAATAAGGAACTTCTATGAAAAGATAAAGACTACAGACAAAGTGCACCTATACGCGATTTTCCTTGGATCTGAGTCCGATGCAGAAAAGGCAATGAACAGAATAGAAAACGGGGAGGACTTCACTAAAGTAGCAAGCGAGATGTCACTTGAAAAAACATCAGCTTCAAAAGGTGGAGATCTTGGCCTTCTTGATATAAATGTGATAAAAAGAGTTTTTGGCGATGATTACGCAAATAGAATATCCAAGGCACCTGAAGGAGCAATACTAGGTCCATATAAGATAGGAAACAGCTGGGTCATATTCATGATCAAGGAAAAGAAAAAAGAGACATTGAAGTACGAGGAAGTAAAAAAAGATATAGAGAGAAAGCTCCTTGCAGAAAAGAAGGAAAAAATCTGGAATGAGTGGTGGAAAAAACACTTTGAAGAGTTCAAAAAGAAAAGCGATATAAAGATCCTTCTGGGAGGGAGTGAAAATGAGTCTGACAATAGACAAGGTAGTTGAAAAATACATTCCCAAAAGCAAACAGAGAAAGTACCTTTTTTTGAGTTTTGCTGCTTGGATAATAGTATCTTATGGAGTAATTCTTGGCGCTTTCACATTGAGCGAAGTGGCGAAAGAACTCGGAAACGAGAACATATTCTTTCAAGCTTTCCTTAAAAGCTCTGTATTTTTAGGAATGCTCATCGGAGCTTTCCTCTCTGGTGTTATATCGGATTATTTAGGCCGAAAGGTATCTATGAACTTTTATCTCATATTCTCAACCTTGTTCACATTTCTCGGAGGATTTTCACACGCAATTGGAACCTTTGTCACGATGAGGCTTCTAGCTGGATTCGGATACGGAGGGCTTATGCCTTCCGTGAACACATACCTCAGTGAAACTGTGAGCATAAAACTCAGAGGAAGATATTTGGTTTTTCTCGAATCGATGTGGGCAGTTGGAAGTATCCTTGTTGGATTTGTTGATATAACCCTAGGTAAGAAAAGCTGGCGGTGGGATTACTGGCTGATGGGTTTAGGGATGTTGCTCCTACTAGAATATCTGAGAAT
>WGAO01000127.1 GCA_015489065.1 Thermotogaceae bacterium
GACATATCTTCTTATGGAAAATTAGTTGATGGTTTGGAAAGAGATGCTGACAAATTAAAGTTCGAAATTCGAAACATATACAAAAGGATAAAGTGGGGATATTTTGACAAAAGCGAACTAGATGCGCTCGTGTCGAGTATCGAGATGATAGTGGATGTTGCAGACGATATATTGAAACTTCTTCAAATGAATCAAGTGTCATTTTGCCCGAAAGATGTCTCTGAAGGTATTTTAAACATAGCGTCCGAAGTTGAAAGAGCGGTAAGAGAGCTCAAAATGAGTGCAGAAGAGCTTTGGAAGGTTGTGGAATCGGGATTTTCGCCATCTGAATACGAAAAAGAGGAAGAGATGGTATCAGAAGTTGAATGTGAAGAATCGAGTGTGGATGCTCTTGGAATAAAGGTTGGAAAAAAGATATTTTCTCTCAAAGAAGATCTAAATCCGGTTGATGTGATGTTCCTTGGGAGGATAACCACAATGCTCTCTCAAATATCAGATCTTGCTGAGAACGCTGCTGAGAGAATAAGAGATATGGCTTCTTGAAGGAGGGAATTTTATGACAATTCTTGCAATCGTACTTGGCTTTGCCATGGCTTATTCCATAGGTGCAAACGATGTTGCCAACAGTATGGCAACAGCAGTAGGAGCCAAGGCAATAACTCCTCGTCAAGCGGTTTTAATAAGTGGGATTCTCGAATTTTTGGGAGCGACCTTCTTTGGGGCTCATGTCACTAAAACTATAGCGAAAGGAATTGTTAATCTGGACATGATTTCAAATCCAGATTACATAATGAAAGGTGCAATGGCGGCTCTAATGGCTTCTGCGGTGTGGATTATATTCTCCACGCTTTGGGGAATGCCGGTATCTACCACGCACTCCATAGTCGGAGGGATGATGGGATTTGGCATAGTTGCAGCCGGATGGAGATCTGTCGACTGGATGAAAATGGGTGTTATAGCGTTGACATGGGTAATATCACCTCTCATAGGTGGATTTTTAGCTTATTCTGTATTCAAAACGATCAGCTATTTTGTTCTCCACAGAAAAGATCCTTTGAGTGCCGCAAAAATTTGGGTTCCGATATTCTTGGGCACCACTTTCTACATAGTTGCTCTGCTCCTCTCTATAAAAACTTTCAAGTTAGAACATTCATTTTCGCAGATCACGGCAATTGTCGTTGGAGTTTTAGTTTTCGCTATCACGAAATTGTTCATGAGAAAAATGTCTTCTGAGGATCCTTATGAAGCGGTGGAAGGAATTTTCAGAAGGGCACAAATAGTTACTTCATGTTATGTGAGTTTTTCTCATGGTGCTAACGATGTTGCAAATGCCGTCGGTCCAATTGCGCTGATATATGTCATAGTAGAGACGGGATCAATTTCAAAGCTTGTGGAAGTTCCAAAAGTCCTTCTCTTTCTTGGAGGGCTTGGCATAGCAGCTGGAGTGGCTACGCTCGGATACAGAGTTATGAAAACCGTTGGTGAAGGCATAACTGAGCTTAACAACACAAGAGGATTCTCAATAGATTTCGCCACGGCAACTACGGTTTTTCTGGCGTCATCTCTTGGCATCCCGGTGTCTACAACCCACACAGTTGTTGGAGCTGTAACAGGTGTGGGGATGGCGAGAGGAATAGAAGTGGTAGATGCAAACATACTGAAAAACATCGCAATAGCCTGGTTTGTGACAGTACCGTTTGCAGCAGTTGTAAGTGCATTGATATTCAAGTTTCTAGAGCTCTTTTAGGATGGTATAATGGCAAACAAGTCTATATCCTCCCGCACCGTTAGGTCCAAACGGTTAAAGGGGAAGCCGGTGAAAGTCCGGCGCGGGACCGCCACCGTAACCGGGGACGAAACCTGCAAGATGCCACTGGGGAACACCCTGGGAAGGCGTGGGGAGTAGGATGATCCGGAAGCCGGGAAACCCGCCTGCGGTGTAAGGAGGAGCCACCTTCCCCGGCTCGGGAGGGTGGTGAAAAACTTTTTCAAAGGGAGGGGTTTTCGTGAGAAGAGTTCTAGTGTACTTTTTGGTAGTTCTTTCCTTGATAGCCTTTGCTTATCCGATAAGTGTTGTGGACGACCTTGGAAGGGTTGTAACGATTGATAAGGCACCTCAGAGGGTTGTGAGCGTTTCTCCAGCAGCTACTAGATATTTGGTTTATCTTGGTCTTCAGGACAGAGTTGTCGGCGTCACGGATTGGGATATGCTCGCTGGAAAAGTTGAGAAGATAGGTAACATGGTCCCTCTGAACGTTGAGAAGATACTCTCACTTAAACCAGACCTTGTACTCGCGTTCGGTGGATTCCAAGCTCCAGAGATACCGAAGTTGGAAAAAGTTGGTTTGAAAGTGGTGGCGATAAACCCGAACTCTCTGGATGACATACTCAAATCACTCGTTATGGTCGGTTATATATTCAATGTTGAGGATGAGGCGAAGAAAAAAGCGGAATATCTCAGAAATAAGATGTTAAGTATTGCAAAGGAAGCTTACAAAATACCATTTGATAAAAGACCAAAAGTTCTGTATCTATCTTCAGTTCCGCAAGCTGGATCGAAAGAGATTTGGACCGCTTGCTCAGGTTCTTACATGAATGATCTTATAACACTTGCTGGTGGTAGAAACATAGCCGCTTCTATTGCTGGACCCAACGGTTGGGTTCCGCTATCGATAGAATACATATACAAGGAAGATCCCGATGCGATAATAGTTGCAAAGTACTTCGGAAGCGACGAAGATGTGAAGAAAGCGGTAGAGAATTTCAAGGCATTCAAGCCGCTAAAAGCTGTTAGGAACGGAAAAATCCTTGTTATAGATGGCAACATCGCAAGTCAGCCTTCTCCTCAAATATTTGATCTTTTAGAGGTGATCTACAAATTCATAAAAGAATGACCACTTTTTTAATGATCATATTCGCTTTGATATCGATATCTCTTGGTGTTTTGCTGGGGAGCGTGAGAGTCTCCCCAGCTTCGATATTCAATGACAGACTTTCCCGAAGCCTTGTGTTTGATCTGAGATTGCCAAGAGTTCTCTCGGCTTTTCTAGTTGGAGCAGTTTTGTCAGTTGTCGGGAACTCTTACCAAGGGCTTTTTAAAAACCCACTTTTAGATCCCTATCTGATGGGAGTTTCTGCAGGAGCCTCTTTTGGAGCTTCACTTTCACTATCATTGGCTGAGGTGAGAGGGTATATTTATGTCGCTTTAGCACCGGTTTTCGCATTTGCTTTCTCGATGATATCAGCTCTTTTCGCTCTGGTCGTTTCAAGAAGGGGAAAGGTGATATCGAGTACTCAACTTGTCCTGTCAGGAGCCACGATGAACATCTTTTTTGGTGCGCTCACGCTATTTTTTCTGTTCTATGTCAGGAGATCTTCTCAGGGTTTTACAACGTGGATATTTGGGAGCTTCTCTGCGACGGTTTGGGATGATTTCTTCTTTGCAGTTGCGTCTTTCTTCATAGCGGTGATTCCATCGATTCTAAACTGGAGGGCTTTGGATGCAATGACTTTTGGGGAGGATTTTGCGAAAGTCGTTGGGGTTGAGACCGAGAAAGTAAAGCTCTGGATATTTTTGAGCGGTGTTCTTTCAACATCTATAGTGGTTTCAAGATTCGGAAGTATAGGATTTGTTGGACTTGTCATACCTCACATAACTCGAAAACTTTTTGGATATTCTCATAAATCGAGTATTCCATACTCGGCAGCTGTCGGGGGGATTTTCCTAGTCTTATCTGATCTCGTTTCTAGAGTTATCGCTGCACCTTCTGAAGTTCCAATAGGTGTAATCACAGCTTTTGTGGGTATACCCTTCTTTTTCTACATAATGAGGAGGTAGTGGCGTGATAAATATAGAAAATCTCTTCGTGGGGTATGGAGGGAAGAACATCATAGAGAACTTGAGTTTGAAAATAGACGGTGGATTCATCGGAATACTTGGTCCAAATGGTTCCGGAAAAACCACTCTTTTGAAAAGTATCTCCGGAATACTCAAACCGTTATCCGGAAGTGTGAAGATTTTCAAGAAGGACATATACAAAATCACCCGTAGGGAAGTTTCTGAGATTGTTACCATGATTTCGCAGGATTTCATCCCGATGTATGACTATACAGCTTTGGATGTCGTAAAGATGGCTTTTTCTGGGCGCGGCTTTTTTCCATCGAGAGAGGAAGACGAGCTGGCGATTCAAGCTCTCAGCGATGTTGGGGTAAAGCACCTCAAAGATAGAATGTTCTTCACATTGAGTGGCGGTGAGAAAAGACTTGTCATGATAGCTAGAGCTCTCGCACAGGGATCTAAAGTTATTCTTGTAGATGAGCTAGAACTTCATCTGGATCCACCTCATAAAAGACGTATAGCAGAGACTCTAAAAAAGATATCTAGATCGGGTAAAATCGTTGTTTCTGTCTTTCACGACATACAGCTTGCGTTTTCTTTCTCTGATAGATTTATAGGGATAAATTCAGGAAAGGTTGTATTTGACTCTAAAAATCCCAAACCAGAGGATCTGGAAAATTTGTTCGATATGAAATTTCGAGAAGTTGACGACGTGATATTACCTTGGTATAGATGATTTGATATCTTCAGGAGATATTTTAACTTTGAATTTTCCAAATCTCGCATTTCTTTTCCCATCCCAAAATTTTTTATAAGCCTTGAAGTCTACAACAAGAATTTTTGGTCTTACTAAATTTAAAATCTTTCCAAAGTTTTCGATGCCTATTCTTTCTATCAGGTTCAAGTCTGCGATGACTCTTTCCTGACCCACACTGAATTTTTCTTCGATTCCAAGGGATTCGAGAACCTCCTTCAATTTCGCACTCCTTATTTTTATCGATTTTTCTCTCTTCTCTTTAGCCTCATGGTAAGAAAATATGCATCCGCAGTAACTCTGCCTGTAAAGATCGAGCTCTTTTGAAAGCTTAACTGATAGTGGATACCCTCCGTTTTTTTTGAAATCTTCTATGATGAATTTCACATCAAAGTATTTCTCTGCCTCTTTTCCTATCTCCACTATCATCTGATAGCTCTTTTTAGGACTCGTTGGTAGAGAAGTGGAGAACGCATCATATTTCATCTCTTTGGCCAATTCAGCAGTTCTCAGGAGTCTCTGTCTAATACATAGAAAGCATCTATAGCTCATCTCACCGAGGCTTTCATATCCTTTCACAGCTTTGAAATACTCTTCTGGCTTGTAATCACCCTCGATCAGATCTACTTTCCAGAGCCTTGATAATTTTCTCGTCGCTTCAAGCCTTTTTATATATTCTGATTTCGGGTGGATATTCGGATTGTAGAAGTACATCGTCACTTCTCCCTTTTCTCTCAACCTCAAGTAAGCAGTTGTTGCATCTGGGGCGCAGCAAACATGCAGTAAAATTTTCATGTGGCTTCACCTCTTAGCTTTTCTAAATCTTTTTTGAGGATTTTTAAAACGCTTTGGTAATCCTCCTCTCCTTTCTCAACCATATCCATAATTCTTTCCAAATTTCTCGTGGTCTCATCAGTTACAAACTCCTCAAAGAACTCCTTTAGGTATTGATAAACCATTTTTCCCAATTTTGTTGGCCACAATCTTCCATATCGATCTTCTCGAACATAGCCTCTTTTGAAAAGTACATCCACTGTTCTTGCATAGGTAGATGGTCTACCTATCTCCCTCTTTTTCATCTCTTCTATCAATGTTGCTTGAGTAAATAGAGGTATTGTGTGCTTTTTAAAGGTAAGTACCTCCTCAATTTTGTACAAACCCTTATCGTATTTATAAATTTTTAAAGGAGTTATCAAATCCCATCCGTGTTCTAAAATTTCAGATGTTGTCTCGTCTTCAATCTCAATGTCTCCGATTTTTAAAATCACTTTCTGTTTTTTAACTTTTACATCTTTTGCTTGACTGGTCAGAAATCTCTTGTATATAAGAGAATAAATCGACAGATGTTTTTTATCTAGTTTTTGCCCCAAACCCTCCTCGAGCATTTCCTCGATGTCTCTGGGTGAGAAAGGCTTTGTGGGTCTGATAGCCTCGTGTGCTCCTCCGGATCCCCAACTCCTAGCCTGAAAGGCCTCTAGTATGTTCTCTTTTTCAAATATCCTCCTTGCGATTGCTTGACCTGTTTGGGATATCCGTATAGAGTCTGTTCTGTGGTATGTTATAAGTCCCGATTCAAACAAATCTTGGAGTATGTTCATAATCTCAGGTACCTTTAGCTTCAATGTTTTTGAGGCTTCTGATAGCAGGCTGTCTGTGGTATGAGGTGGAAGTGGCGAAATGGCTTCCACTTTTTCTGATATGTCTTTTACTTCCACTTTGTCAGATGAAATCCTTCCCTCAATTTCTAGTTTTCTCCCATCGAATATCACCCTGCTGAATACTTTCTCACTGTTTTGATACTCTATTTCTCGGCTTACAATCCACCCCAGAACAGTACTTTGGACTCTTCCTGCAGAGAGCGATGAACTTCTGAATTTCATCTGAACCTTTTTGGAAAGTTCAAAGCCGATCCATCTATCCTGAATTCTCCTAATCACTTGGGCTTTGACGAGTTGTTCATCGAATTCTCTGGGACTTTTAATTTTCTCTTTGACTTCGCGACGGGTTATCTCATGGATCTCTATTCTTTTTGTATGGGTGTTCACCGGTTTCACATACTGCTCTATATCGTATGAGATCTTTTCTCCTTCTGTATCAGGATCTGTGGCCACATAGACTTCGTCAACTTCTAAAGACAACTCTCTGATTCCTTCCATAACTTTTGATTTATCATCTATGTCCATAGATCCGCATACAGGACACACATCTAGGTCCTCCGTGAATTGGTATCCGCAGCTTCTGCATCTTTTCAAAGGACCGTAAACCGGGATGAATCCGGTCTTGACTTCTTTGACTCCGTGGATTCCAGCATCGGTGACTAGGTCATAAACATGGCCTCTGCTGGCTGTGAAAAGAATTAAATTATTTCCATACACCGTTTCGTGAACTCTTATTCCACTCGCTGTTCTGCTTGAGGATCTTCCAAAGAAAGACGATATCATCAGGGCTTTTGTGGGTGATTCAACTATAAAGAGTATTGATCGGCTGTTGGTAGCTTTACAGGATCTTTCTTTTCTACTCTCTTCAACTTCTCGCATTTCCTTCTCTAAGTCTATGTCGTCAAAATCGTACCACTCTTCTTCTAATAACCATTCAATTCTCTCCCTTAATTTTTCAAAGACGAGATCATCTTTTTCAAAAGTAAAGGATATTCCTTTGGTCATGCCACATTTCGTATACCTTGAAGTTCTCCCAGAGGCTTGGATATATGTCATCACATCTGGAATTCTTACTATGTTATTTTCGATGCTATACCCCTCGAATGCTTTCTCAAGCGCTTTGTTCCAATCTTCATCACTGATGTTGTTCAGCATTTCTCGTACATCTTCAGCCTTTCTCGCCTTTTCGACAACTTTAAAAATCTTTTGATAAGCTTTCTTAGTTTTTATCAGCTCTCTCAAAACTCTTTTAATCACAAACATAGGAGCTTTCTCTTTTGAAAGTGCAAATTCGAACACCGGAACACCGTAAAATATGGCGTACTTTACTCTAAATGGAAGATCAATCCCCCTAACTAGTTTGCCATAATAACTGCTGATCCCTGCCAGAGCATCTATTTCTCCTTTTTCGAAAGATTCTATAGATTTTTCATCGGCTATTTCGACCCTTACACCTGAATCTTTCAGGAATTTCGTTACAGTCTTGAGCTCATCAGAGTTTCTAGTGAATATCAAAATTCCATCTTTCAAAATATCAACGATATCTCTTAACTTGTCTAAGCTCATCTTATTGCATCTCACATTTATTAGGTTTCTCGATCCGGTTACCAATCGTCCTATTTCAAAACCTAAAAGCTTTTTGAAGAGAAGAGGTTTTTTCCCCCGCGGTTTTGCAGTGGCAGACGATACCACTAAGATACCGTGATCGGATTCGATCTCGCCATTCCCATACCTGTTGAGTTCTTTGTAAGCATTTTCAATTTCGCTTTCTGAAAAGCCAACCATCATGAGAAGCTTTTCTATGTTCTTTGAGGACTTTAAGACTGAGTCAACATCATCAACGAATACAAAGTCAAACTTTTGATCGGATATCCTGTCAAAACTTCTCGATAGAAATTGAGTTGATATCACTAAGGTTGAGAATTCTCCCGATGAAATTCTCTCTAGCGCTTCTTTCTTTTCCTTTGACTTCATTTTTGAATGGTATTTGATAGCTCCCTTTGATCCAAAGAGTGATAACTTTTCGTATACTTGATCTACAAGAAGGAGAGTTGGAAGGATTATTGCGGATCTTTTTCCATTTTTTTCAAACCAAGTGGCTGAGAGAATCCCAAATGTGGTTTTCCCAACTCCTGTAGGTGCAACCGCGGTAAAGCTCTTTCCGAGGATAATTCTTTTCATCCAAGTTCTTTGAAATCCCGTTGGCTTTTCGCCCAAATTCTCTTCGAAGAGTTTTTGAAACTCTTCATATTTTTCTTGGAAATTCCATATCTTTTTGAGGTTTTTCAGAGTTCCCAAAGCAGGTAGAATTTTCCTTGGATCTCCTTCCTCAGGCATACAGATAGCACAGGGAAGGGATTTGAGATTTCTCTGATCGGTGTTTGTAGAGCCGCAATTGATACAGGATTTTCGGTACTCAATCCCTATAGCCAAGTTACCACCCCTTAATCGCTGAAAGCATACGAACTGATGCCGGTATAAGCAATATGAAAGACACGGCGACTATTATTACAAGTATCGATCCTGTAAGAAACCAGAGGAATTCTCTGCGCAAGTTCCTGTACCATGGGTTTGTCCAAAAGTCCCTGTATCTCATTCTGAAAAGAAGCTCTTTTACAGAAACATTTGGGTGGTATGGAACTCTTGTAATGTATCCAAATACCATGCCAGTTAGGAGTCCACCTATATGTGCAGCATTATTTATTCCGCTTCCCGGTATAAACCCGTAAATTATGTTAAAGATTATCATTGGAAGGAGAGCTGCCCCTGTATAAGGTCTCAGAAATATTGGAGTGTCAGATCTGAACCCTGCTGAAAGAAGGACACCAGCAAGTCCGAATATCGCACCGCTGGCTCCTAGTGATATCGAGCTGCTGTAGAATATCTGGGTTGCTACATTCCCAATGAAGCCTGATGCAAAATAGAATACAAGGAATCTCCAAATCCCATATGTGTATTCAACAAGGTTTCCGAGATAATACAGGGCGTACATGTTGAAGAGGAGGTGAAGTATCCCTCCGTGAACGAACATGGCGGTAAAGAGTCTGAACCATTCTCCGCATCTTGAAACTATTACACCGACCTGAGCCCCAAACAGCAGATATTTTGCAACCGATATGGGTATTAGGGTTCTGCAATATACGAAATTTCCAATACCTCGGGGAGAAAATATCGACATAGCTACAAAGAGTAGTACATTCAAAATCACGAGCATTCCGCTCGCGTTTTTAAATCTGTTCACACTCATCCCTCCGAACAAAAACCCCCGCCAATTCGGCGGGGGTCTTCAAGTCATTTCACTCTCTTGGGAATATGATGAACTTTATCCCTGTTTTCTTCTCTCCGTCTATCTCAACATCCGTAAAAGCTGGTACACAGACGAGGTCGATTCCGCTGGGCGCCAAGTACCCTCTTGCTACGGCGATAGCCTTTATAGCCTGGTTAACCGCTCCAGCACCTATCGCCTGAAGTTCCGCTCTACCCTCTTCCCTTATGACACCAGCAAGAGCTCCAGCTACCTTGTTCGGATTCGAGTTTGAAGCTACCTTGAGGACTTCCATGTTATTACCCCCTTTGCTGTTATGATGTTTTGAATGTATTGCGGGCTTGGCGCGCCCGGCAGGACTCGAACCCGCAGCCATCGGATCCGAAATCCGACGCTCTATCCCGTTGAGCTACGGGCGCACCTCTGGGGTGGCCAGCGGGGCTCGAACCCGCGACCGCCTGATCCACAGTCAGGCGCTCTACCAACTGAGCTATGGCCACCATATAAAAAGCGCGCCCGGTGGGAGTCGAACCCACAGCCCTCGGATTAGAAATCCGATGCTCTATCCTATTGAGCTACGGGCGCTTCAAAGACCCATATAAATGGAGCGGGCGACGGGACTCGAACCCGCAACCCTCGGCTTGGAAGGCCGATGCTCTACCAATTGAGCTACACCCGCCCATTTTATTTTTGTCTTGGTCGGGGCGAGAGGACTTGAACCTCCGGCCTCCTGCTCCCAAGGCAGGCGCGCTTCCACCTGCGCTACGCCCCGACCTGCGTTCGGTATATTAACATATCTCTTTCGGAGGCGTCAAGATCGATGAGTCTCTTTATCTGTAATTATATATGGACCCTCAAACCCTAGATATAACTTGCATCAGAAATCTTCGTACGCAAATATACTCCTTATCGCTACCATGCCAAGATTATAAAGCTGAATCTTCCTCGCAGAGCAAGACCTAAACGCTTGGGAGTTTCTTTTTGATTGTCTCACGTAGAGAGTTTTACCTTTTTTAAAAATTTTGTATTTGTGCAGAGCATCTGCTAATTACCTATCCAGATATGTTTTTACCTCTCTACAGATGGAATACAAATATTTTTACAGTGTGAAGGAAAGATAGTAGAATGCGATTAAAGGAGGGAGCTTTTTGGGACTATATTGTCCAAATTGTGGTAAAATCCGATCTTACTTGCTTTTATGTCCGCGATGCGGATGGATTGGTTGTAAGAGATAACTGAATAAGGAAGGAATGTTTTCTTATTGTCCGGTTTGTGAGAGTAGAATAACTAGAAATAATCGGATAAGGGATCCTATATACGCTTACAAGGCTTTTGCCGAATTTTATTGCAAGATGAAATATCGCTTCTGAGGGTTAGTATTATTGCTGCAGGTTGCTAATGTTGTTTCTTCCTAATGTTGTAATCTGAAATGTAGCTTGAAATAATTGCTTTCAATGGTAAAATTCTCCGACGGTGCCAGCGTAGCTCAATCGGCAGAGCGGCTGATTTGTAATCAGCAGGTTGTGGGTTCGAGTCCCACCGCTGGCTCCAGAAGTGGTGGGGTGCCCGAGTGGCCAAAGGGGGCGGACTGTAAATCCGCTGGCAGAACGCCTTCGGAGGTTCAAATCCTCCCCCCACCACCATTTATTTTGATTAAAGGAGGAATACATGGTGCCCAGGATAAAGATAGGGTTCAAATGTCAGGAATGCGGAAGAATAAATTATTATTCCACCAAAAGAAAGGATAAAAGATCCAAGATGCAGCTCAGAAAACATTGCCCGCATTGCAATAAACATACCATTCATGTTGAGGTAAAGGTTTGAACCAATTTGAATTTCTGATTGTCATTTAAAGGGGTCTGTGAAATGGGGGCGAACGGTCTCGACGGGGATGGTGATCCCCGGGAAGCGGGTCGAGGTTCTCCCCATCTCCTCGTAAAAAAGATGGGGTAAAAAAGAAGTGCCAACGATGCTATGCCAGTTGCTGCCTAATATAGGATAGGCAGCCGTCCTCCCCAGAGTTTGGCCGGGCTCTGGGAGAGGGCGTGATAGAGCCGGCCTATGTCTCTTCCTCTTGCCTCCGGGGGAGGAGACGAAAACTCAGGAGGCTTTGTCGCATCCGAGCCTGCCCGTGGGCGCGGAGCGACGAGATGAAAAACACGGGCTGCGCCCGGAGAAGCCCGGGGTGATCCATCCTCGGACGGGGGTTCGAATCCCCCCGCCTCCACCAGTATCTCCTTCCTTTAATTCGACTCTCCTAAATGATATACTCTCCCAAACTGGGAGGGATCGTGTGAAAGTCTACATAAAAACTTATGGCTGTCAGATGAATGAGAACGATTCCCTTTACATGATGGGAATATTAAAAGAGCGTGGATATGAGATCGTTGATGATCTTGAAGTTGCTGACATAGCTTTGATAAACACATGTGCTGTTAGAAAGAAAGCTGAAGAAAAATTTTATGGAAAATTAGGAGAGATACAGCATTTAAAGAAAAAGAAGAAGATCATCATCGGTGTGGGTGGGTGCTTTGCGGAAAAGGAAAGGGATAAACTTCTTTCAAAAGGTGTTGATTTTGTCTTTGGAACTAGGAGTTATTCAAAAGTAGGAAATCTCGTTGAAAGGGCCCTGAAAGGTGAGAAATTCTCATACTTTGAGGATCACATAGATGAGATAACTTCCCAGACACCTAGAATTGTCTCGTCGCATCACGCTTGGGTTACGATAATCTATGGTTGCGATAGATTTTGCTCATACTGTATAGTTCCGTATACGCGTGGTAGGGAAAAGAGCCGTCCGATGGATGACATCTTAAAAGAAGTTAGAAATCTCGTTGAAAAAGGAGTTAGAGAAATAACTTTCCTTGGTCAGAATGTCGACGCTTATGGGAAAGATTTAGGTGATGGTACATCTCTTGCAAAGCTTTTGGATATTTCGAAAAACATAGAAGGACTTGACAGAATATGGTTTTTGACTTCTTATCCTTCGGATGTTACCGATGAACTTATCGATGTTGTAGCCTCGAATGAGAAGATCTCAAAGAACTTCCATCTTCCGGTTCAAGCGGGATCTAACAGAATTCTTGAGCGCATGAGAAGAAGGTATACAAGGGAAGAATATTTGGATTTGATATACAAGATAAAAAATAGAGTGAAGAATGTTTCCATAAGCACTGACATAATAGTTGGTTTCCCTGGTGAGAGTGAAGAGGATTTCGAAGAGACAGAGGACCTGCTCAAAAAAGTGGAGTTTGAAAGAGTCAATCTCGCGATATACTCTCCTCGTGAAGGGACACTGGCTTATAAAATTTATGAAGATGATGTACCTCATGAGGAGAAGGTCAGGAGATTTCAGCGGCTTCTTGAGCTTCAGAAATCCATAAACAAAAAATTGAACGAATCCTACAGGGGAAAGACTGTGAGAATAATAGTGGAAGCACGTTCTAAAAATGGCCTTATGTATGGCAGGGATATAAGAAACAAAATAATAGCGTTTGAAGGTAGTGTGGATATGATAGGAAAGTTTGCAGATGTAAAAGTGAACAAGATAACCGCAGGACCTCTATATGGTAGACTTGTATGGTTGGAGGGATCGGAAAGATGATGAGGATAAGGCTCTATGGAGATCCAGTGCTCAGGCAGAAAGCAAAGAGAGTTGAAATAATTGATGAAAATCTCAATGAGATATTAGAGGACATGATAGAGACTATGTACATGGGTGATGGTGTCGGGCTTGCTGCACCACAGGTTGGAATATCTCTCAGAATGTTCGTAATGGATTATGGGGATGGACCTATAAAAGTGATCAATCCAGAGATAGTAGAAAGGAGTGAAGAGAAAGCCATCGAAGAAGAGGGGTGTCTTTCTTTGCCAGAGATATTCGAGGATGTGGAAAGACCTGTGTGGATAAAGGTCAAGTTTCAGAATGAAAAAGGTGAGTGGATTGAAAGAGAATTCGAGGACTATCCCGCAAGAGTTTTTCAACATGAATACGATCACTTAGATGGTATATTGTTCATAGACAGGATATCCCCGGCAAAGAGAGCGTTGCTAAAGCCAAAGCTTCTGGAACTGATAAAAAGATCAAAGCACAGATCGAAAGTTTAACAAAAAAAGGGGGCCGAGAGCCCCCTTTTCTTTTTTCAAGCTGATCAAGCGTAGGAACCTTTTCTGTCAAAGAATGCAAATATGAGAGCTATTATTCCGAATATGAGTCCGTTTGCCAAAGCCCCACCTTTCGATCCTATGATTGGTGGAATGAAAGCGGAGATGACAAGCCAAATTCCGACGATCAGCTCTATCCAACCGGCAACTTTAGAAGTCTTAAGCATGAATATTCCAGCTATGAGAATCACTAAACCGACTATGAGGAAATCTGCGAGATTTGCCGCCTTACTACCCGTAATTGCCGGTATGAATGAAGCTATGATAAGCCAAATGGAGAGAATGAGAACAGTCCAACCTTTCCAGCTCATAAGCCCACCTCCTCACTTGTTAATCTTTAAAACATGTTTTAGACCCTCTTTTAAAACATTCCCAACATGCTTGTTTTGAATGCTGTATCTTACAAATCGACCTTTTCTTTTGGTCTTTACGAGTTTCAAGTGTCTGAGTATTTTGAGATGCGATGAAACCGTAGACTGATCAAGATTTAACATACTTGCTATGTCTCCTACACACTTTTTCCCTTTCAAGAGGATCATCATAATCCTAAGCCTTGTTGGATTAGAGAAAACCGAGTAAAACTGTGAGAGTTCTTTGATTGTTTCTTCGTTCGTGAGTATCCATTCCTTGGTCGCAAACTGACTGAGGTTGAAATCCCCTTCTAACCCCATGTTTTCACTCATTCTCACCACCTCTCTTATAATTTATACATATTCAAAGACCCATGTGTAAACATAAATAGTTACACACTCATTTGTTTGTAAATATGCTATTATCACAATATAATTAAATCAATACTTTTAACATTTTTGTAACATTTCTGCCGCTGTGTTGAGAGATTGTCTTCAAGCCTTGGAAAAATCGTATCTTCGCTGTAATATACCGGCGAGGGGGTGTAAAAAATGGTGAAGATAACGCTTCCTGATGGAACAGTTAAAGAGTGTGAAGAGGGAATTACTCCCGCAGAGATAGCCAGGGAAATATCTGAAGGTCTTTTTAGAAAAGCTATAGGAGCCGAGGTAAACGGAGTACTTTGGGATTTAAACAGACCGATAGATTTTGATGCCACGGTTAGGATAGTCACGATTGATGACGAGAAAGCTCCGGAGATATATAGACATACGATGTCCCATATAATGGCGCAAGCCGTTATGAGATACTTTGGAGCTGATAAAGTTAAGCTCGGTATAGGCCCTGTTATAGAGAACGGCTTTTACTACGACTTTGAAGTTGTCGGGAAAAGAATAACAGAAGAAGATCTTCCAAAGATAGAGGAGTTGATGAAAAAGATAATAAAAGAGGATCTTCCGATAGAGAGGTTTGAGCTTCCCAAAGACGAAGCGATAAAGTTTATGGAGGAAAAAGGACAGACTTACAAGGTTGAGCTCATAAAGGAAATAAATGATGATACAGTTTCTTTTTATAAGCAAGGAGAGTTTGTTGATCTATGCCGCGGACCGCATCTTCCATCCACGGGTAAAGTAAAACATTTTAAGCTTCTATCGCTTGCTGGAGCTTATTGGAGAGGTGACGAGAGAAATCCAATGCTTCAGAGGATATACGGAACCGCTTTTGCAAAGAAAAAAGATTTGGAAGAGTATCTAAAGATGCTTAAGGAAGCTAAAAAAAGAGATCACAGAAAACTGGGACCTCAGCTTGAACTTTTTATGATAGATACCGATGTAGCTCCAGGAATGCCGTTCTTTCTTCCAAAGGGTGCAATAGTTTTAAACGAGCTGATGAAATTTTCAAGGGAACTTCACATAGAAGATGGGTATAAAGAAGTGATCACACCTCTTGTCATGAATGTAAAGCTCTGGCATCAATCAGGGCACTGGGATCACTACAAAGAGAACATGTATTTCACGGAGAAGGAAGGTACTATGTACGCAATAAAGCCAATGAACTGTCCGGGACATATTTTGATATTCAAATCGTCTACAATCTCTTACAGGGATCTTCCAGTTAAGTACTTTGAGTTCGGAAAGGTTCATAGATATGAAAGGAGCGGCGTTTTGCATGGCTTGATGAGGGTTAGAGCCTTCACTCAGGATGATGCACACATATTCTGCAGTGAGGATCAAATAGAAGAAGAAATAAAAGGTGTGATAATGCTGATAGATAGGATATACAGCCCGTTTGGATTTACATACAGGGCAGAGCTTTCCACCATGCCGGAAGATCACATGGGAGATGAAAGTGTTTGGAGAAGAGCGGAAAAGGCTCTTCAAAACGCGCTTGATAAGATAGGACTGGAATACAAAATAGCCGAAGGAGAAGGAGCATTTTATGGACCAAAAATAGATTTCATGATAAAGGATTCTATAGGTAGAGAGTGGCAATGCGCCACAGTTCAGCTCGATTTCCTCATGCCTGAGAGATTTGATGTCAACTATATAGGAGCCGATAACAAGGAGCACAGGGTTGTTATGATTCACAGAGCGATATTTGGATCGCTTGAGAGATTCTTTGGTATATTGATCGAACATTTTGCTGGGGCCTTTCCAACGTGGCTTGCTCCAGTTCAGGTTGTGATAATACCGATATCCGATAGACATGTGAATTACTCGAAAGAGATTATGGGAAAGCTTGAAGAGAGTGGTATCAGAGTAGAGATGGACGACAGGAGAGAAACTCTTGGCTACAGAATAAGGGACAACCAGATGAAAAAAATCCCTTACATGCTGATACTAGGTGATAAAGAGGAAAGTGAGAGGAAGATATCGGTTAGGACAAGAGAAAACAAGGAATTCAAGAGTCTAAATCTTGAAGATTTCATCTCGAAGATTTTGAAGGAAATAAATTCGAGAAGCAGAGAGCTGTATTTGAAATGAACAAACCTTTGAGGTGAATTCTTTGAGAGGAAGAGTTCTGCTAACGATATTTGCAGTATCCATACTACTTATATCTATCAGGTATTTTCAAATTCAAATTCTTGAATATAAAAAGCACAGAAGTTTTCTTGAAAATTCGTCTTTTATAAAGGTTAGTTTAGACGCTCCCAGAGGAGAGATAATCTCTTCTGATGGAAAGATATTAGCGAGAAACGAGAGAATTCTAATGGCACAGCTCTCTGGAAGGAAAGTGCCAGCTTTAGCTGATCTGGAAGATGTCGTGGGGAAAGAAAGAGCCATAAAGCTTGTGCTAGGATTAAGGATAAATGTGGATGAGAATGAAGCTGAGCGTTTGAGAAGGATGGGAGTCATTATAAGGAAGAAGATCAAGAGAGTTTACTCCGGTATTGCTCCACATGTGGTTGGCTATGTTCGACAGGGTAAAGGGGTTTATGGAGTAGAAAAAGAATACGATGGGTATTTGAAGGGGAAGCCTGGATCCGAAGTATACGTTGTGGACATCAAAGGAAAGAGCGTTGGAAGTGTTCTGAAATCTCCTCCAATTCCTGGCAAAAACATAACTCTCAGTATAGACTCAAGGCTTCAAGATCTTGCGCAGAGTCTTCTTAGGGAGAAGAGAGGAACAATCATCGTTGAGAATCCGAGAAACGGTGAGATACTAGTTATGGCTTCAAATCCTTCTTTTAATCCGAATGATGTATCTTCTGGAATGTCCGTTTGGGAGTGGAGAGAACTTCTCAACGATCCATCTGGAGTTTTTATAAACAGAGCGATTTCCTCAAGATATCCTCCTGGATCTTCTATAAAACCATTCATAGCCCTTGCGTATCTTATGAAATTCAATGGAAAGGATCAAACGGTCAACTGCAAGGGAAAGTATTTTTATAGGAGCAAAAGTGGAAAAGTATTAGCTGTTTACAAAGACTGGCTCTTATCGGGGCATGGGCTCGTTGATTTGAGAAAAGCTATAAGAGTATCGTGTAATGTGTTTTTCTACACTATAGGTCAAGAAATAGGTATAGATTTTCTGAGCGATTTAGCGAGTAAATTGAGATTTGCTGACAGAACAGGTATAGATCTTCCAGGAGAAATAAGTGGAATATTCCCATCAAGAGAATGGAAGAAGAGAGTTTTTGGAGAAAGCTGGTATCCCGGAGATACCATACTCTTGTCGATAGGACAAGGATATGTTCTGATGACACCAATAGAGATGATTAATTTTTATTCCTTTCTTGCTAATGAGGGAGTCTCATATGTTCCGCATGTTGTTAAAATGATAGACGGGAAGCTGGTTCGTCCAAAAGAATATGTCCGTATGAACCTTCCAAAGGAGTATTGGGATTTTCTCAGAGAAGCCATGGTGGATGTTACGACTCATCCTGGAACTTTGAAGGATGAGGGAACAGCTTACAGGGTCTTTAAAGGATTCAGGATAAAGGTTGCTGGAAAGACAGGAACTGCTGAAGTTCCTGGAAAGAAATCTCACTCTTGGTTCATAGGGTACGCTCCGGCTGATAATCCAAAGGTGGTAGTGCTTGCTATGGTGGAAAACGGAGGTAGTGGAAGTAAAGTGGCTGCTCCAATGGCGAGAAAGATCTTAGAAAAGTATTTTTCAATCTTTTCTGCTGACGATGTAATAAAGTGAGGGAATGAAAAAGAGTGTTAGAAATGTTGCAACCGACAATCCACCTATCACCGTTAAAGCCATTGGAACATGATATTCCTTTCCTTCACCTTTTAAAATGACATCCGGTATCAGCGCCATTATCGTAGTGAGTGAGGTCATAAGAATGGGTCTTAGTCTTGTCGATGCTCCATCGATTATTGCTTCCCTCGTACTCAATCCTTCTCTTTTCGAGCGATTTATCCTGTCTATCATCACTATACCATTGTTAACAACTATGCCGAAAAGCATAATAGCTCCTATCAGAGATACTACATTCAGCGGTTTTCCAAGTATCGCATAGACGAGAGCTATTCCTATAAGACTCATTGGAACTGTGAACATGACTATAAGCGGTTGGATAAAAGATTCAAACTCTCCTGCCATTATCATATACATGAGGATCAATCCTATTATTGAGGCAACTTCTATTCTTCTTACCTCAACATCGGTTGTTTCTGCTTCACCTCTAACGCTTATTGTGTATCCCTCAGGAGTTGATATTTTTTCCAATTTTTCCCTTACGATTTTTAGCGCTCTACTTTGTGATATACCATTTGTTTCTGCCGTTACTAGAAAGGTTCTTCTTCCATTTCTATGAACGATTACCTGTGGTTCTTTCACATTTAGAACACTTGCTACTCTTGTCAAAGGAACGAGCTCATAGGAAAATCCAAGCAATCCTTTTCGAACGAGAACTGGGAGTTTCACATCTTCTATTCTTAGATTTTGCGTTCCGCGCGGGTAAACGGTTATGTCGTACAGTTTCCCACCTATCAATATTTTCCCGGCATTCTTCTTATTGTTTATCGCGGAGAGCTCCGCAGCTATTTGCATTGGTGAGATGTGATATTTTCTGAGCATGTTGTCATTTGGAACGACTTTTATACTGTCTAGCGTTTTATTGAAGTTTGACTGAATGTTCTTCAAGAAGGCGAGGGATTTAAGAATATTTTCCACTTTGATCGCGATACTTTTCAGAATCTCAACGTCATCTCCCTTTATTTCGACTTCGATCGGTTTTCCGAAAGTCTTACTCATAAAACTCATCGGAGTAATGACTTCAAGCTGAGCTCCTGGAAATTCCCTTTTTACTTTTGGAAATAGTTCTTTTCCAAGGATTGCCTTTATCTTATCTATTGAGGGTATATCTTTCTTTTTGTTCATCATGACTCCAACAAAACCGTTCTCGTATGCTGCGTCTAACGACATGAAGCTCATGAAGCCTTTTTCATCCATTCCATAAGATGAAAATATCGTTTCTATGTTGAACCTCGACTTGTTTTTTTCAAAATAATTTTCTATATATTTTGCAACCTTGCTGGATACATCTGGACTCGTTCCGGTTGGAAGATAAAAGAGAACTCTGAAGATGTATATTGAAGTTGAGGGCATGAGAGTGAATCCATTCTCGTAAAGGAAAATCCCAGATATAATGAATGCTACTATCACCACAACAACAACAATCCATCTTAAGTTTAAAGCCTTTTCTAAAGACTTTTTATATCCTTCTCTGAACCATTTGAGTCTTGGTTCTGCTTTTCTGATCAAGTATCGCGACATGGATGGTACAAAACTGAGTGATATGAAAAGAGAAGCTAAGAGAGTGTATGTTACAGTCAAAGCCACATCTTTAAACATTCTCTCTGCAAAGCCATGTAGGAAAACTATCGGCAGAAAAACGGATATCGTCGTCAAGGTGGACGCTGTTATCGCTCCTCCGACTTCTCCAGCACCCTTATAAGAAGCTTCAAAACTGTTCTCCCCTGTCTCGCTCCTTCTGTATATGTTTTCCGTCACAACTATTGCGTTATCTATCAGCATTCCAACAGCTAAAGTCAAACCTGCAAGGGACATTATGTTCATGGTAATACCTGAGAAATACATCAAAAGAAGGCCCACCATCAGAGAAAGTGGGATTGCAGAGAAGACGAGCAGGACCACTCTAAAATCTCTGAGGAATATCATCAAAACCAGCAAGACAACTCCAGCACCTATCAAGAGATTTCTTAGAAGTGTGGATATGGATTCTGTTATGTATTCTGATTGATCCATGACTACCTCGATGTCTATTCCCTTCGGTGCGTGATAGTTATTCAAAATGTCTCTGACCGCTCTACAAGCCTTTATCAAGTTCACTCCGGCTCTTTTTTGAACGATTAGAGTTGTGCTAGGTTTTCCGTTGAGTCGTGATCCAGAGTGCCCTTCGCTTATACCCATTCTAACTACAGCGACATCTTTTACCAGTGTTTGGGGGGCATTTATGAAAGCTGAGAGCATTGATGAGATATCTATTCCACTACCAAACATCAGCGCCATATCGCCAAATCCCATACCAGGAGAGAGCTTCACATTCTCGATATCCTTGAGGCTGTGCATTTTTCTCTCAACATTTACGGTTTGATACCTTTTCTTTCCAAACTTTATTCCACCAGACATGAGAAAATTTTCAGACCATATCGCAGTTTGAACCATGCTCATCCCTATGTACCTTTTGATAAGCTTGTTGTAATTTGCTAATACCTGCACTTCTCTGTCTTTCAAACCCATATCTATGACATACGAGGTTTCTGGGAGTCTGTCTATTTTGGACTCAAGATCCGTCACTACATCGTTTATCTTCTCCCAATCGTCACCAGATATCGATATCATTATGACTGGCATGAGATTTGGAGAAAACTTCATTATCATAGGTTTTACATTCCTTGGAAGATACATTGATGCCATGTTGAGCTTTTCGGATACATCGATCTGAGCTCCTGTCATATCAGTTCCCCATTTGAAATAAAGTGTGAGCATTCCGTAGCTGTTAAAGGCTTTCCCTTCCACCTTTTCTATCCCGCCCACGGTCTCAAGAGCTCTTTCCGCAGGGACTACTATTCTCTTTTCTACCTCTTCTGATGTCATACCGTAGGCTGGAAAGACAATCATTATCGTTGGGAATTCAACATCTGGGAGCATCGCTACACTTAGATTTGGGATCGATCTCATTCCGAGGATGATTATTATTATTGCTATTATAGTAGTTGTAACAGGCCTCTTGACGAATATCTTCGCAAACTTTTCCATCAATCCTCCTCCTTGGAGAGGATATCAATCAACTTTTGAAAACTCTCTTCCATACAGGAAACATCATCTGGGTTGAGATGATTGAAAATCTCATTCTCCAGTTTTGAAACCTTTTCTTTCATCTCTTTGTAGACTTCTTTTGCTATTTCAGTTGGATATACTCTCAGAATTCTCCTATCATACAAATCATTTTTTCTCGTAACGAGGCCATCTCTCTCCATTCGCTTGATAGTTATCGCAACTGTTGGAGGTTCAATATTCAGAGCTTTTGCAATATCCTTCTGGGCTATACCAGGGTTTTTAACAACAACCACTAAAAACGGAAGCCTTTTTGGATGAAAAGGGAGATCGAGATCCTTTTTCAACTTTCTAAAGAAGAGTTTTTGGAAAGTCCATATGAGATCCATCATCGCTCTGATACCTCCGTTTGTTTTATATAAAATTATCACTATACACAGAGTTTGTAAAGGAAGATCTCAGCAAAACTATGGAATGCTCTAGACTCCATGCATTCCATTTCGCAGAAAGATTCTACAAGGGTTTAGAAAATTTAGCAAATTGTGTATTTTATTGGGAGATAGTTGTCACCCGACTATCTTAAGTATGTGCTTGAGACCTTCTTCTAGAACATTTCTTATACACGCACTTTGTATTCTATATCTTACAAACCTTCCATTTCTCTCGGTTTTGACAATTTTCAGGTGTCTGAGAATCTTCAAGTGGGATGATACTACCGATTGATCTAACTTTAGTGTGCTGGCTATCTTTCCAACGCATTTGTCTCCATCAAGAAGAGTTAACAATATTTTAAGGCGTGTTGGATTGGAAAAGGCGGAATAGAATTGTGACAACTCTTTCAAGATCTCGTCATTCGAGATTAGCCATTCTTCATTCGTGTACTTCTCAAAGCTGAATCCTTTGTCATTCATACATTCGATACCTCCGAAATAGTAGTTTGTGAATAAATCGTAAAATAGGTATCTGAACATCTGAATACATAATACTGTTGTTTACAATATCAGATCAATGGTGTTAACAGATTTGTAACTATTGAAAAGTCTCGATTATGCGTATAAAATACGCTTTGCAGATGGGCGCGTAGCTCAGAGGGAGAGCGCTTCCCTCACGAGGAAGAGGCCGCAGGTTCAAGTCCTGCCGCGCCCACCATCATGTGGGGGGCCATTTGGCCCCTTTGATTTTTTTTCGGAGGTGATCCGATGGATAAGCTGGATTTTGCTATAAAGATATCGAGAAAAGTCGGGAACATCCTTCTCAGCGAATGGGGAGGACCGATATCTATATCACAGAAGAGTTCTTTTCAAGATCTGGTTACGGATATGGACAAGAAGGTTCAGGAGATGATTGTAAGCTCGATAAGAGAGAAGTTTCCAGGTGATGGGGTACTTGCAGAAGAGGGAGTTAACGACTCAGCGGATAAGATGTGGGTCATTGACCCAATAGATGGGACGGTGAATTTTGCCTTTGGACTGCCTTCTTTCTCAATATCGATAGCGTATGTCGAGAATGGAGAGCCGATCGTTGGGGTAGTTCATCTTCCCGTTTTAAATGAGACTTATTATGCGATCAAAAATGGTGGTGCTTACAAAAATGGAGAGAGAATTCATGTATCTAACAGGAAAAGGTTGAGAGAATCTTTGGGGCTTATGGGATTTTTCAAAGATTTCTCTGGAAAGTTTTTGGCAGATCTTGAAGACAAGGTTGTTAGAATCAGAATGCTTGGGAGCATAGCGGTAGGGGTGTCTTACATAGCAGCTGGGAAGGCGGACTTTTATGTTGCAAAAAGATCCAACCCGTGGGATGTTGCTGCTGCTATCTTGATACTTAAAGAAGCTGGAGGGAAGATAACAGATTTCGTTGGCAGAGAAGAGGGAATATTTGGAAAGGAATATGTCTTTTCCAATGGATATGTCCACGATGAATTACTTGAGCGTTTGTCTTTGATACAAAATCTCCGTGTTGTAAAATAAACCCACGGAGGTGGGGGAAATGGCTACTGTATGGAAGGATATCGACGAGGTTAAACCAGGTGATGTCTTAGCTGACGATGTTTTCGATGGAGTAAGCTTTACGCTGATTTTAAAGAAAGGAACAACTGTTACGGAAGAGAGTATTGAACTGATGAAGAAAAGAAACATAAAGAGAGTTCCGGTGCTCGTTGGTGAAGGCGATGATGAAGAATCTCTTGTTATCGAAGTAGAGAAAGCAATTATTACAAAGGAGGATTTCGCTGTTCCATCGGCTCCGCCCACCATAAGTGAGAAGCTGTATAACGAATCGATAAATGCGATGACAGAAGTTGTTGGCAAGTTGTTTGAGACCGATACGCTTGATAAAGATAAGGTTAGGGATGTGGCTAATAAAGTGGTGGCGGAAGTATTTGGAAAGAAAAGAAATGTTTTGAACCTTGTCAAAAAACACGCTTCTGGATTTCTTTATAAACATCTGATGAATACTGGGGTTATATCTGGGATGATAGCGGTGGAGATGGGAATGCCGATACATGAGGCGATAAGGATTACAGAGGCTGGGATGCTTCATGATATAGGTCTTGGACTGATAAATGCAGAAGCAAGGAACGATGTTGAAAAGCTGGATGACGAAATAATGAATCATCCAGCCATTGGAGCGAAATTCTTGAGAGACTCTGGCATGCCTATAGAAGTTACTGATGCGGTTTTGTTCCACCATGAGAGATGGGATGGTAAGGGGTTTCCGATGGGGCTCAAGGGGAAAAGAATTCCTACAATTGCGAGGATAATAGCAGTTGCTGACGCCTATGACACCCTTACCTCAGAGGATCTAAAGGAGAAGAGCATGCCACCTTACTATGCGATGAGATGGATAATATCGGGATCTAAGAGATATTTTGATCCCGATATAGTTTCCACATTTGTTAACATGGTAGGGGTATATCCCACTGGAACAAGGGTTCTTCTCAGCGACGGAAGAGAAGGAATTGTGATAGGAAGAAGCGAAAAGCTACTCAAACCCATTGTTGATGTAGATGGAGACGTGATAGATCTCTCAAAAGAACCTACTCTTTGGATAGCAAAAGTTCTATAGATCTTCCAGCTTTCTCAGAGCTTTTCTGAAGAGAATAACTCCAAATGATATTAGAAGCGTGAAGGAGAGTACCAAGACGGGTGCTCTCCATATTTTGTATGGAATGGTCAATCCAACGAGCATACCAAGCGATGATAAGGTTATAGGCAGTGATCTTATCATTATGGAATATTTTCCAGAGCTCTCTTCCAAAGCTTCAAGGATGCCAACAGGTGTTGAGAAGGCATAGACAGTGATAGATATCGGGATAGCGATAGTAGAGAGTGGCTGAAAACCTTTTATGAATCCTAAAACTAGATAAAAAGCGAAGAATAGCAAAGATCCTATTAGAGAAAGTGCCACGGATTTGGAAAAAATAAGGTTTTTCGTTCGGATAGGTAGAGATCTCAGATAGTTCCAGCTGACCATGTCCTGTTCCATGAGATCTTTTGATAAATTCGGTGTGTATAGTGCGATCAGCGGAAGGGCAGTCAAGAGCGCGTATAAAGCTTCTTGGTTCCATCCAAATATCAAGCCGAATATGTAAGGATAGAGTAGATAGAGGAATCCTCTTTCCATTCTAAAGAGCATCTTCAATTCCTTTGAAACCACGGATATGTTTTTTACTGTAGCCTTTCTTTCACTTTTAGGCTCGGATAATTCGATCTTTTGAGCTGTCTTTGAGAATATCCAGTAGAAAGTAATGATTAAAGCGATTTCGATGATGACTGTATATGGATTTGGATTCACAGCGGTAGCAGTTATATTTGCAGGGCTTTTTAGAAAACTTATCATAAGTCTAAAGTTTCTAATTCTCTCTTCGATATTTCTAGAATTTCCGTTTAGAAGCATCATTATGATCGGAAAAATCGCCGCTACTAGAACATACATGATTCTCTTCAAAATGGGAGTTTTGAAATATCTGTGTATCGTTGAAATCAGCAAAAGGCCGAGCGAGATCAGAAATATGTAATGAACAATGGCTGACAGAATCAGAACAATTAAATTTTTTCCAGCAGAGAGTGCATATGTGACGGACAGTGATATCAAGAATCCCATACTCCACAAACCTGTTATGAAGTTGATCAGGAAGAGATATGCAAACACACTCTGCCTTTTTATCGGCAGAGAAAAGAGAAAATCAAGACCTTTGATGTTTGACAAAGCCTCTACGCCAGACAAAAGAGCGCCTGTGAATATCAGAATGGAAAGTATGAATGAATAAAAGAGAGCGATTATTTCTGGATAGCCTGTTCTCATCAGTTCTCGAAAAGGAAGATACATCACGAACAGTCCTACGGCAAATCCGAGTATTCCTGCAAAAAGGGCATTTCTCTTCTTTCCCCTCTTTTTGTTGTATCCCATAAAGAGTGAGTATTTAAGGAATATAAAAATTTCTCTCACTCTTTCAACTCCTCAACAAGAGCTTTTATTTCCTCTTCTTCGCCTGTAAGCTTTAAGAATAGATCCTCCAGAGATGAATCTGTTCCCACTCGTTTTTTTAGATCCTCTAAGCTTCCTTGTGCTATTATCTTTCCATCGTTTATTATTCCTATTTCATCGGCTATCTTCTCGGCTATCTCTAGGACATGAGTGTTCATGAATATCGTTTTTCCAGAATCTGCGAGACTCCTCAAATATGTTTTAAGAACTTTCGCACTCTTTACATCAAGCCCAACTATTGGCTCGTCTAGAAAAACAATGTCTGGCTCTCTCATCAAAACCGACACGAGGATTATTTTTTGTTTCATACCATGTGACATATCTTTTATCAGTTTACCAAGATAATCTATGTTGAAAGCGGATAGCAAATTTCTCATCTTTGATCTCATCCTTGGGGGATTACCAAAGATATCCAATACGAAAGAGAGAAACTCTGATCCTGTGAAGTATGGATACACCTCTGGCTCATCTGGTACAAACCCTATTCTCTTTTTAATTTCTATTTCGTTTTTTGGATATGGATTTCTATATCCTAGTATCTCTATCTCGCCTTCATCTTTTTGAATAATTCCAGTCAATATTTTAACGGTTGTAGTTTTTCCAGCACCGTTTGGCCCTAGAAAAGCAAAAATCTGCCCGCTTTCGACTTCAAAAGAAACTCCATTAAGGGCTCTGAAATTACCAAATTTTTTAACCAAGTTTCTAGCTACAACAGCTTTCAAAATATCACCTCCAAAAAGCTTTAGCGGAAAATTCTATCACAGATCAGTTCTCTTGGTATCAAAAATTGCAGGGCATGTATCTGGAAGAGTGAATGTCTATAAAAAAGCTGGCGCTTGAGCGCCAGCTTCTCATCAATTTTTCCGATCATCCAAGCGATCTTGGATCCAAAGCATCTCTCAGAGCATCTCCAACGAAGTTGAAGGACAGAACTGTGAAGAATATAAATGCCCCTGGTATTAAAAGCCATGGAGCATGCTGCATAACATAGACATCCTGAGCTTGAGCCAGCATCAGTCCCCAACTTGCATCGGGTTCTCTTATGCCCAATCCCAGATAGCTCAAGCTTGCCTCTCCGAGTATGTACCCTGGTATTCTCAAAGTGGCCGAGACTATGAGGAAGCTCGTCGTGTTTGGAAGAACATGTCTCATGAGCACTTTACTATCCGGAAGACCTATGGCTATTGCGGCTTCTACGAATTCTCTTCTTCTTATCGAGAGAACCATTCCTCTTATCACCCTGCTTGTTCCAGCCCATCCGATGAACGAAAGTATGAAAACAAGGAGTATGTATATCTGAGTAGATGGTATGTCCATTGGAAGCAAAGCCCTCAACATGATCAACAGATAGAATCCCGGTATTGACATTATTATCTCCGCGATTCTCATCATTATCTCATCTATGATCCCGCCATAGTATCCGGATATACCACCAAATATCAGAGCTAGTCCAAAGGTTATGATCATTCCTATGATACCTATAGAGAGCGATACTCTCGATGCAAAGACTATTCTTGACCACACATCTCTACCAAACTGATCTGCACCCATTATAAATAACTTCACATATGGATTATCGTCTGGATTCTCAACGCCAAATAGATGAATCCTTGATGGTACAAGCCATAAGAACTTCCCTTTCCAGCTTTTCAAGAAAAATTTGACTTTGTATATTCTGTAGTCATAGTCTCTTACGCCTTTTCCATTCAAAACGATCGATTTCACCGTTTCGAGCCTGTATTTCTTAAAAGCCATCTCTCCTAATTTTGGGTAGGAGAATCCAATTTCACCCACGCCGACTATATTCGCGGCGACAGATTCCAGTATGCTTTTAGCTGAGGATACATCTCTCAAACCATCGAGAATTCTTCTGTAGTAGTAATACACAGATCTTCCTCTTTTAAGGTACCTCAAGCTCCCCTCTGCACTTCTGATCACAGATCTCAATTCCGAGTTGACGCTCTCTGTGGAAAATTTCATATTTTTAGCTTTGTTGATGAATTCTTCAAGGGCAGTCTGTATTTCTTTCATTTGATCTTTGCTAGGTCTTCTCCCAGGCTTTGCGAATTTTCCAAGAATACTTTGAAGATTTTCGTAGATCGCTTTCAGAGATGATACCTTTTTGTAATCTTCAATCTTGGATTTGAAATTGGGATCGTCTATTAGCTTGAAATTCACCAGCATGTTCGCTATAGCCATTGTCTCGCCTGGCAGGTATCTGGAGCCGAAAATCTCAGATCTCATGAGATTAGTTAAGCACGCCCTTATGATACCTTCTGCTTCCCTCTCTTCATATCTCATCTCTTTGACCATCTTCTCAAGTTTGAGGTTGCATACATCTATATAATTTTCTACTCCCTTGCTCAGTGAATTTACAACATTGTCAATATAAGCTTTCTTGTTATCAGACTTCTTGTATCCTCTGACAAGTAAATCCACCGCTTCTTTTCCCATCGAGTAAAATTCTTCCCTTACGATATCTTTCATCACAGCTTTACTTTCTCCGGAACTCTTCAAATTAGCGAGTTTCGCTGACAGTTTTTCAAGTCTTCCCTTTACATCTATCCCAATGCTGACAAGATCCTTGGAGATCGACACAATTCTGTTGATTGCCATCTCATCACCGTTTATCAAAGCATCTATGTATCCTTCATCAAGAGCTCTTTCAAAGTCTGCTAAAATCATTTTTTCAACTTCTACTCCAGCTTCTCTGATTTGATCAACGCTTCCCTTACCTTCTTTTAGGGGTTTTAAAACTGACTCCATCCAATTTTTCGCACCGTTTGATACGATTCTTTTGAATTCATCCACTTTTATATTTCTTGAAATGGTTCTTGCCCATTTAACATCGATCCGCTCAAGTTTTTCGTCAAGCCAGAGTTTGTCTATGTTTTCCTCGCTGTTGACAATCGTCTTCAGCTTCTTTGAAAAATCTCCGAAATTTGACAGGACAGCGGTCTTGGCAGTGGGAACAGTGAGATCTATCCTCACTGTTCCTTTTCTCAGAAGGCCATCGTTGTATCCTATCAGCAATCTTTTGGTGTACTCTTTCTCAAATGGTAGACTGTAATTTTTTCCATCTTTGGTTGTGAAACCTATGCTTTTATTTATTGCAAACTCAAAATAGACCTCTTCTCCTTTGCTTCTGTCAAACTTCAAACTTTTTCCATCTATTCTCGCGACTCCATTGTCTATTTCGTACTTTCCTTCATCCGTATATATTGCTTTTGGAAAGAGCATTTCATAGAATTTTCTCTCACTTGTGAATTTGTCTATGAAACTGACAGATGGAAGGACATACATGCCCATGGATTTCCCCTTGTATTTAAAATGAATGGGAGTTGGAGGGGCATACGAGTGTATGAGAGATTGTTCATAGGGATTGTGCGGTGACAGAAAATCTGCAAAGATTGCCATGAGGTACATTATGATGA
Organism: Thermotogaceae bacterium; assembly: GCA_015489065.1. GTDB lineage: Bacteria > Thermotogota > Thermotogae > Thermotogales > Thermotogaceae > WGAO01. Next base: position 29,207 of record WGAO01000127.1, read on the forward strand.
GTACCCACAAGCCAAACATACCAAGCTTGTGCTTTTTGAAAGCCCTCCAGATGAGCTGTCTCCTTGAAAGATAAGTCTCTTCAAATTCCATCTCTTCTGTGAGCTTTTTCTTATCCTCAGCCATATCTATCACCTCACTCAAGTCTAACTCTTGGATCGACAGCTGCCAGAAGTATATCGGCTATCAAATTTCCTATGACGAGCATCACAGCTGAAATCATTGCGCTCGCCATAACCAAATAAACATCCTGCTGTATGAGTGCCTGGTAGACGAGCCTTCCCATTCCGGGCCAAGCAAATATGTTCTCAATAATGACGGCTCCTCCAAGGAGTCCAGAGATGCTATAGCCCAGGAAGGTTATCATCGGGTTGATAGCATTTCTTAAGGCATGTTTGTATATAACCTTTCTCTCTGGAAGTCCCTTTGCCCTTGCAAAGGTGACATAATCTTCGTTAAGAACATCAAGGAGAGAACCTCTCATGTATCTCATGAGCGAAGCAAATCCACCAAATCCGAGGGCAATCGTTGGAAGAACCAGGTGCCACAGTATGTCCTTGAACCTCTCGAAAGCACTCATTTGGTCGTGACCTATGGAAACCATTCCGCTTATTGGAAACCAACCGGTGTTAGCGGCTATGTAGAGAAGCAGAAGTGCTAGGAAGAAACCTGGTATCGCTATACCACTGAACGCGACTATTGTTAAAATCTTGTCCCAAATTGTGTATTTTTTCAAAGCGGAGAATACCCCCGTTATTATTCCGAGTATCCATGAGAAGAAAAACGATGACAAGGAGAGTATTACCGTTGCAAAAACTCTACCCCATATCAGCTTTGATACAGGTTGGCGATAGTAGAAAGAATATCCGAAATTTCCGGTTAGGATGTTTTTGAGCCATATTCCATATTGAATTATCGGAGGCTTATCGAGACCAAGTTCCTTTTCGAGAGATTCAAGGAACTGTGGCGAAACGGATGGATCCATCCTGTACTGGTCCAGAAAATCACCAGGAGCAGCCCACATTATCATAAAGACAAGGAATGAAATGACAAAAAGTTCCGGTACCATTATTATCAATCTTCTGATTATGTATTTGAGCACATTATCACCCCTAAATTGCAAAAAAATTTAAAGGGGAGGGAGAGATTCCCTCCCCTGATGAATCACTTCTCTTTCCAGATCCAATCCATGTTCCAGGTAACGATTCCACCCATAGATGTTGGATCGACATTGTGAAGCTTGTTTGTGTAAGCGTAGAGGAAGAGCTGCTGTGTTGTGTAGATGAGTGGCAGGTGTTCGGAGACGAGTTCCTGGAATCTGCTGAACATATCTTTGACGAGTGGTATGTCTTCCTCTGAGGCGAAATTGACATTCTCTTTGAATATCTCGTCGATTTCTTTCTCCCAATCTGGTGAGTAGTAATCCTTTGGATCGACGAAGCTCTTAACATCTGGATGGTAATTCCAGAAGTGAAGCGCTCCTTTTATCTTCCAAACATTCGCTCCGCCCTGTGGCTCATCTCCACCGGTAAGTCCTATTATAACGGCTTCCCAATCTCCATTGACAACGAGTTTCTGGACGAGTGTGTTGAAGTCTATCGGCGAGAATGTGACTTCCATTCCGAGTTTCTTGAGGTTCTCAACGAGTATATTTCCTATACCTTCCCTGACTTTGTTACCGGCGTTGGTTGTGAGTATAAACTTGACAACATTTCCGTCTTTATCAACGAGTTTTCCTTCGCTGTTCCAGCTGAATCCTCCGAGAACGAGCATCGTCTTGGCTTTGTCAAGACTGTATTCGTATTTCGTGAGAACCTTCTCGTTGTACCATTCTTTAGCTGCGGCGCTTATCGGTCCCCACTGCTCAACAGCGAGTCCGTTGTAAAGGGTGTCTATGATTCTCTTCTTATCGAGTGCGTAGGCGACAGCTTTTCTGAAGTACTCGTTTCTGAACCATTTTCTCGCAATCGGATTCGGGCAGTTCCAGTTGAAGGTTACAAATTGTGTACCAAATGTTGGCCCTCCGGTTCCGACGATCCATCCCTTTTCCTTGGCTTTGGCCTTGAAGTCTGCGTATTCGGTTCCTCTTGGCCCGTAAACATCAATTTCGCCATTTTCAAAGGCGAGCCTCATTGCGTCGGTGTTCGGTATGATTTTGTATATGACCTCGTCAAGATATGGGAGTTGTTTTCCATCAGCGTCTTTCTTCCAGTAGTAAGGATTGCGGACGAGCTTGACATATTCGGCTTCCTTGTACTCAACCGGTATAAACGGACCGAGCCCTACTATTTCGTGATTGTTTATAGCGTCAACTCCCCAGATTTCTTTGAATTTCTTTCCCTCTTTGAGGTACTTCTCTATAACATGCTTTGGCCATATCGGGGTTCCTCCAACATATCTCCAAGCAAGTCTGTATGGGTAGTTGAACTCTACCTTGACCGTATAATCGTCGATCTTGTAGGCTTTTGGCCAGTTGTCAGACGGGAAGAGGTCCTGAAAGTCATTTGGAATGTTTTTGTTGAAGTATATGTTGTTTATCGTGTAAACAACATCATCAGCGGTGAATGGCTGACCATCACTCCACTTGACTCCCTTTCTAAGATACCAGTAAAGGACCATCTTTCCTTCTGGCGTTATCTCGATCTTCCAGTTCGTTGCGAGTGCTGGATACCAGAGTCCATGATTGTCCCTCTCGACCATGCTAGCCATGAAGCGGTTTATGATCTGAGTAGAACTCGTTTCCTGTGCAACGATGTCGTTCAGCGTTTTTGGCCCATTCAGGGTGCCGAGAACAAGGGTACCACCCTTTTCACCTTTTGCGTTCGCTCCCAGATACTTGTCACTCGCCGCATAAGGCGGAAGCGCTATAAGAGATACCGCAAGAGCGAGCGCAATAGCCACTACCAAGAGTTTCCTCATAAACCCCACCTCCTTATCAGGATTTTTCAACTAAGAAACATGCAACGTAATGGTTTTCATTTACCTTTATTAACTCTGGATATTGTACATCACATTTCCCTTCGATCATCCAAGGACATCTTGGATGGAAAAAGCAACCCGACGGTCTGTTAATAGGACTAGGTACTCCACCTTTTAATATCAATCTTTTTCTCTCCCTTTCAACTTTTGGATCTGGAACTGGAACTGCAGATAGAAGCGCCTTTGTATATGGATGTATCGGATTGTTAAATATCTCCTCTGTTTCTCCCATCTCCACTATTCTTCCTAGATACATCACCGCAACATTTTGGGATATAAACCTAACTAGGCCAAGATCATGCGATATGAACAAATATGTGAATCCATAGATTTTTTGAAGATCAAGGAACAGATTTATTATCTGAGCTTGAACTGAAACATCCAAAGCGGAGGTTGGTTCATCCAGTATTATTATTCTTGGACTTATAGATATAGCCCTTGCTATGGCAATTCTTTGACGCTGACCACCGGAAAACTGGTGTGGATATCTATCGAGATGGTAAACTTTAAGTCCCACACGTTTTAGAAGCTCTCCTGCCATGTCGTAAGCCTCTTTCTTGGTTTTGGCTACTCCATGAAACAGCATCGGTTCCGTTATTATCTCTCCAACCGTCATTCTTGGGTTAAGAGAACTCATGGGATCTTGAAATACTATCTGCATATTTCTTCTAAAGGAAAGTCTTTTCTGCCTTATATCTTCTTTGTTAAGAGCTTTAGATATTTCTTTCATCATTTCGGATAGGAATTTATCTGAACCCAATTTTTCAAATCTTTCGAATATCTCTTTTTCATCATCTGGAACTGAGTCTAAACCACCATTTTTCGAGAGATTTTGAAATCTCTTTACATAATCTTGAATCAAGTATTCTTTTATCTCTCTGCTGTTCATAAAGAGAAAGGTCGTGTCTTCACCATTAACATATATTCTTCCACCAGTTGGTTGATGAAGTCTTAGAACAGTTTTGGCTGTTGTCGTCTTCCCGCATCCAGACTCACCAACTATGGCGAAGGTCTTTCCTTCCTCAACACTGAAAGATATATCGTCAACTGCTTTAACCCAGCCGACGATTTTTTTCACTAGGAATCCCTTTCTTATCGGAAAATGCTTCTTTAAGTGTTTAACTTCAAGTATTGTCTTTATTTTGATAACCCCCTTTTTAAGAGATCCGAAAAGTATTTTATCCCATTGCAACCATTTTGCAAAGCGAGCTTGAAAATCTACAATATAATCGCTGGATAAATTAAAATAGCTGGGGAGGTGACGACTTGAAAGCAATTGTTTTATGTGCTGGTAAGGGAACGAGGCTCAGACCTCTGACGCATACGACGGCCAAGCACCTGATACCCGTTGCCAACAGACCGGTGATTTTTTACACGTTGGAAACGATAAGGAAAGCTGGTATAAGCGATGTAGCACTGGTGGTATCGCCAAGCAACAGAGATGAATTTGAAAGAGTCGTTGGAAATGGATCTGAATTCGGTATGAAGATAAGCTATGTGGTTCAAGAAGAGCCAAAGGGATTAGCGCATGCAGTTTGGGTTGCAAAGGATTTTCTTGATGGTGATGATTTCTTAATGTACCTTGGAGACAATTTGATAATGGAGGATTTAAAGGCATTTGTGGAGGATTTCAAAGATGAAGGCGTAGATGCTTCTATACTCTTAACACCCGTTGAAGATCCAAGAAGGTTCGGTGTTGCTGTGGTAGAAAATGGGAGAGTGGTAAAGGTTGTCGAAAAGCCAAAAGATCCGCCGAGCAATCTAGCCATAATAGGCGTTTATATGTTCAAACCTTCTATATTTGAAGGCATAAAGAACATCAAACCGTCTTGGAGAGGTGAATTAGAGATAACAGATGCCATTGAATATCTGATAGAAAACGGGTACAGAGTGAAGTCTCACATAGTTTACGGCTGGTGGAAAGACACGGGAAAGCCGGAGGATCTTCTTGAGGCGAATAGAAAGATTTTGGAAACTTTGAAGGGAATGTCTATTAGAGGAAATGTGGATGAAAAATCCACGATACAAGGAAGTGTAGATATAGGCGAAGGAAGCGTTGTTGTCAATTCGGTGATACGAGGACCGGTTGTTATAGGAAAAAACTCTGTTATAAAGGATTCTTACATTGGACCTTATACTTCGATAGGTGATGGGGTGAATGTGGATAGCTGTGAGGTGGAAAACTCAATTGTTATGGAAGAGAGTGTCGTAATGAATCTCTCCGAGAGAATAGACAGCTCCATACTCGGGAAAAAATCGAGGGTTGTCAAAAGCTCTGAAAAGCCCAGAAGTGTTAAGCTCATCATTGGGGATCTGAGTTCTGTTGAGATCCCATGAGGAGGTATGAAAATGAGATATTTCGCTATAGCAATTACTTTTATATCTGTTATGTATGTTGGATTCAATCTTCTCATCTTTTTGGGATATTCTTATAGCAATGAAGTCAACGGATGGACAATGGGAACGGGATTTTATCAGCAGCCCTTTGGATCTGACATAATGGTAACCTTTCGAGTGGGAACTCCAACGAATATGGCCTTCAATGTGGATGGCTCTATTCCCATATTCAGAGTTGGAGATATCGAAGTCGGACCATTCATTGCATACATACGGCAGAATTTCACTGGAGAATGGGAAGATTTCTCTTGGATAGGAGCCGTGGTTGAGAGATGGACAGACGATTATCACGCGAGAGTGGCATTGCTTTACCCGGTGAACGGGAATTTTGATTTTTCAAGGGATCTAATGGCAGAATTCAGATATTTCTTAAAACCACCAAAAGGATATGTTTTCAAAGATAAGCTTTTTTTCGACATGTCTTATGTAGGAGGTCTGTTCAGATTTGGTGTAGGCCTTCTTGAACCCATACCTTAAAAAGATTTGGAGGGGATCGAGTTGATAAGAGATATGATAAAGGAGAAGATAAAAAAGGTCTTAGAAGATCTGGGAAAAGATTACGAATTCAAAGTCGAGATCCCACCTGAAAACTTCGGTGATTTTTCGAGTAATGTTGCGATGGTTGGAGCTAAGCATTTCAGAAGACCCCCAAGAGAGATTGCCATGGATCTCATTGAAAACTTAAAAGGTGATGAGTTCGAATCAATTGAGATAGCGGGACCTGGGTTTATAAATTTTCGCGTCTCAAAAAGTCTTCTCCAAAAAGTGGTGAGGAAAGTTCTTGAAGAGAAGGAGAGATTTGGAAAGAGAGATGTTGGTAAAGGCACTAGAGTTCAGTTTGAGTATGCGAGTGCAAATCCAACTGGCCCACTGACTGTTGCGCATGGAAGACAAATAGTCATTGGGGATACCCTTGTGAAGCTTTACAAAGAGCTGGGCTTTGATGTGAAAAATGAAGTCTACTTGAACGATGCGGGAAGGCAAATAAGTCTTCTTGCGTATTCTCTTTGGGTTAGATACAACGAGCTTTTTGGCGTAAAGAACGAAATACCAGAAGATGGTTATAAAGGAGAGTACCTTATAAATGTCGCAAAAAAACTTAAAGACGAGGTTGGAGATAAATATAAGGGCAAATGGAATGATGAAATCGAAGAATTTTTTAAGAGATATGCCGTAAATGAAATGCTCAATTGGATGAAAAGCACATTTGAGAGAATGGGAAGCAAATTCGACAGATATTTCTCAGAGAAAAGCCTTGTTGAGGACGGAACTGTGAACAAGATAATCGAATATTTCAGAAGGAAAGATCTGGTTTATGAAAAGGACGGAGCTCTTTGGTTTAAAGTGTCTGAATTTATAGATGAAGATGACAAGGTTCTTGTGAGAAAAGATGGAACTCCAACATACTTTATGACGGATATAGCGTATCATTACAATAAAAGAATGAGAGGATTTGAGAAGGTTTATGACATATGGGGAAGTGATCATCATGGTCATATACCAAGAATGAAAGCTGCTATGAAGGCGCTGGGATTTCCCGATGATTTCCTAACGGTAGTGCTTCATCAGTTTGTAACTTTGAAAAAAGGTGGAAAAAAACTCAGGATGTCAACAAGAGCGGGAAGATTCATAACTTTAGATGAACTTTTGGAAGAGGTTGGAAGGGATGCGGCAAGATACTTCTTTGCGAGAATCGATCCATCAAAACCACTCGACTTTGATATAGATCTGGCAGTCAAGCAAAGCTCTGATAACCCGGTTTACTATGTTCAATATGCACATGCACGAATCAGTTCTCTCTTTCGTCAAGCGAGGGAGAAGAAAATAAATTTCATAGAAGGAGAAAATCTCGATCTTCTCGGTGATGAATATGAAAGATCTGTGATGAAACAACTCGATCTTTTTGAGGATATTCTTTTGGAAGCAGCTCAATATTATTCTCCGGCAAAATTGACTTCTTACCTGGAAGAGTTAGCCCATGTATTTCACATCTTTTATACCCATGATACTATTTTGGACAATTCGAACTTTGAAATGTCTAACGCGAGATTGAATCTTTCAAAGGCTGTTCAAGTTGTCATAAAAAAGGGTTTGAATCTTTTAGGGGTTAGCGCACCTGAAAAGATGTAATTATCATCTATGTGAATTTTGCATGTAACAATTTTCGAGGGTAAAATATCCTAAAAGATAGAGCAGGGGGTGAAGCCGTGAGTATAAGAGGGACCATGCTTTTAGCGGTTGTGTCCTTCGTCGTGATAATAGGTGTGGCATTCATCTTCTTTCAGTTTGCTGCTACTAGGCACAAAGAGGATATGGAACTGTCAAAGGCTCTTGGAAATCTTAAACATCTGATAGCAAAGAGCGTCAGGCAGCTCGATGAATATCTCATGACCGGTGATAAAACTAACAAAGAGGATTTTAACAATACTGTGAGAGAAATAGACAAGAATCTCGACATACTTGGAAAAACATTTAAAAGTGAGGCTCAGAAAGTTAAAGACACGATATCAAGTGCCAAACAAATCTCAGAAGATATATTCTCTGGAAAAAATCTAGATGCGAGGGAAATGATAAAGAAGGGAAGGCAGGCAGAAAGTGCTGTTCTCAAAGAAATAAACGAGATATACGAGAAGCTCAACGAGAGAGTTAAAGCTGAGATGAAGATGGGATATATGGTTAACGTGGTTGGGATAATTCTTGCGAGTTTCCTTCTTATCATGGGTGTGTGGATGCTTTCAAAGATAGCAAAGGGGTTTGATGAGGTACTTGATGCCACGCGGGATTTTTCTCAGATGAACTTCACAAGAAGAATGAAAAAATCCGGAGTGAGAGAATTAGATGAAATGTTATCCACTATGGATTTTCTTGCAAATGGATGGAGTAAATTTGTTTCCCGGTTCTTAGCTATGGTTAAGATACTGGACGGTACGCTCAGGAAAATGATAGAGAAAGTCGAAGGATTTGTGAATGACACAAACAGATTGAAAAGTACTATAGACGGATTTGTCATGAGTTCGCTCGAAGTTGCAGAAGGAATGGAGAATTTGACATCCGAGGTCATGGATATGGTCAGTCAAGTTGAAGATGAGATATCGGGTATAGAAAGTGATACGGAGAGAGAGAAGGAAAATGTTGAGAGAATAAAAAGAACTCTTGACAGAGTTGGGGCGATGATGGTGAGAGTGGGAGAGATGGGAAAAAAGATGGATGAAGTTCAAAACCATGTTGAAGAAATGGTCGAGATGAGCAAAGAAATAGGAACTTTTGTTGAGACTGTGACGGCAATATCGGATCAGACAAATCTTTTAGCTCTTAACGCGGCTATTGAAGCGGCAAGAGCAGGAGAAGCGGGAAAAGGCTTTGCGGTTGTTGCTGAAGAAGTCAGGAAACTGGCTGGTGAATCGAGAAAGGCTGCAGAAGAGATTTCAGATGTTATGAAGAGCATAATAAGAAATATAGAAGATTCGAGCGAAGGATTTAATGTTCTAAAAGAGGAGTTTGCGAAGATAAGAGAAGAATTCGAAGATATAAAGGGAGCCTTTGCAGAGAGTGGAGAAAGGCTTGAAGGTATGGCTGGCAACTTGGCAACGATAACATCAAGGCTTAGGAATTTTCTTGAGATGCTTAGAAGAAGCAGTGAAGATGTTCTGTCAGCTTCTGAAAATTCAAAAAGAGTTGCCGAAGATGCGAAGAAATCATCTGGTGTTCTTGAAGACATGATAAACACGCTCAAATCGATGGAGAAATTCACCATGGTTAAGGATATGTTTAACCAGCTCGCAAAGCAGATGGGGATAATAAGAATTAGAAACCTTGAGCTTGATCCGAAGAGAGTTTCTAAGATGGAAGAAGAAGTTAGAAACATATTTGTTGGGATGGAACAAGTTTTGGGTATGAACAGCTTTTTTGCTAACGAAAATGGATCTCCGGTAGGAAAGGTCAATCTTGTAAATCCAATATGCGCATCAGTGAATAAGAGTTTGTGTGCATCTTCAAGAAAACAGCTCGTTGAGAAAGCAAAAAATGATGAAATAGCATATGGATACTGTGAGGCGGGACTTCTCCACGCTTTTATACCTTTTAAAGATAAAGGTGGCAGAATAAAAGGTGGAATAATGATGTGCGGAGCGATTCCAGAGGATTGGAAGAGTAAGCTCTCCAAATATTCAGAACATCTCAGAACAAGTGAGAAGGAAATAGAGAGAATACTTAAAATGCGATTTTATTTCTCAGAAGATGACATAAAAGAGCTCGCACAAACGATATTGTCCTTTCTCAAAGGCATTTGAATTCCTCATCTTTGATAAAGTGCAAATATTTTCAAGGATGCTAGAAAGAGCATTTTTGGGTGTGCTGAAAAGCAAGCGGAGAAAATTTTAGAGTTTAGCTGACAAAGCCTCCCCGCTTGGCTAAAGGGGGAGGCTTTATCTATACTATTGCCTTTTCGCTCTCTGGGTCAAATACGTGCATTGCCTCCATATCGAAAACAAGATCAATTTTTTGTCCTTCTTTTGCTTGAGTTTTTGGATCGACTTTTGCGGTTATCATATCTTCCCCTACTTTGACATGGAGGATCGTCTCACTTCCCAAGGGTTCTACGACATCTACGAGCCCTTCAACTGTATTTTCTTCTTTCGGAGCAAATGCGAACATCTTGTCGTAGACATTCTCAGGTCTTATCCCGAATATAACATCTTTATCTATCCAATCAGCGAGGGTGTCTTCGAAATCTTTTGGAACTTTGACTTTGAATCCAGATGTCTGAACCCAAAGACCACCTTCTCCTCTGACAATTTTTGCATTTACGAAATTCATCGGAGGTGAACCAATGAATCCGGCAACAAAAATGTTTGCGGGTTTGTTGTATATGGTGTAAGGATCTCCTATCTGCTGAATTCTTCCATCCCTCATGACGACGATTTTGTTTGCCATCGTCATGGCTTCTACCTGGTCGTGGGTAACATAGACGATCGTTGCTTCTAATCTGTGATGGAGTTTTTTAAGTTCTGCCCTCATTTGGACCCTAAGCTTTGCATCCAAGTTTGACAGAGGTTCGTCAAACAAAAAGACTTTTGGATCTCTCACTATAGCCCTTCCAACTGCGACTCTCTGTCTCTGACCTCCGGAGAGCTGTCTTGGTTTTCTGTCAAGGAGATGTTCGATTCCCAATATCTTAGCCGCTTCTTTAACTCTTCTATCTATTTCATCTTTTGGAAATTTTCTGAGTTTCAGACCAAAAGCCATGTTCTCATAGACTGTCATATGAGGATAAAGTGCGTAATTCTGGAAAACCATCGCTATATCTCTGTCTTTTGGCTCTACATCGTTGACAACTTTTCCATCTATATATATCTTTCCTCTCGTTATTTCTTCAAGACCTGCTATCATTCTAAGGGTGGTTGTTTTTCCACACCCAGATGGTCCAAGAAGCACAACGAATGATTTATCTTCCACCGTCAAATTTGCATCTTTGACTGCCTCTACTTTGTTGTCGTATATCTTCCAAACATGCTCCAATCTGACTTCTGCCATCCTCACACCTCCTCGTTCTTATCGAAATCGATCACTATATTTTTCAAAGAGGGATCTCCTATATCCAAAAGATAAATATCTCTTACTTCATCGATGAACTTCATTATTTTCGTGTATTTCTCATAGCTGATTAAAACAGCCGCCGGGACACCATTTTTAGTTATTACGATGTCCTTCTCCTTGCTGTCTTCTACAACCTTTGAAAATTTCGCCTTTGCATCCGCAAGACTTTTGAAAGTTATGTTCTCTATTTTCATGCCATCACCTTGACCATAATTCTGGTCACTATGATAGCACTTAAAGGTTGCTTTTTCAAAAAAATGCGAAGATGTTGACAAAAAGAATTTTTAAGAGTAGATTTTAAGTTGTTGCATACTTGTACAATAATGCAAAAGAGGTGATAGCGTGAAAAGCAAAATGGCTGAGATTTTCAAGGCTTTATCTTGTGACAACAGGTTGAAGATTTTAGAGCTTCTTTCAAAGGGAGAAAGATGTTTTTGCGAGCTTTTAAGAGAGCTTGATGTGGATATGAGTACTATATCAAGACATGTTTCGGAACTTTCAAGGGTGGGACTAGTTAGCGTAAGAAAAGAAGGGAAGAGAAAGATTCTTTCCATTGCTGATGAAAGAGTTTTAAAAATTTTGGAGATCGTCAAGTCACTTGGGAGGAGAAAGTATGTCACACAGGCTTAAGGTGCATTTGGATAGGTTTTTACCACTTTATGTTATTTCTGGGATGTTACTTGGATATCTCATAGGTATGCATATAGATGTAAAACCTCACAAAGAGATGTTTAAAACATTGAACATGATCGTTGTAATCTCAATGATCTATCCAATGATGATAAATTTAAGGGTAGATGAGCTGAAGGATTCGTTAAAGTTATGGAAACCGATTTCGATAGCTTTGGTGATGGGTTTAGTTGTTCCACCGATTTTGATGTATTTACTGGCAAAGTTTGCAGGCCTTTTCTTTCCGGTAAGCTCGCAGCTCTCTCTTGGTTTAATACTGGCAGTTGTTGTCCCTTGCTCATCAATGGCTATAGCATATACTGGTTTTGTTGATGGAAACTTGGAATTAGCGACGATATTGGTTGTAATTAGTTTTACGCTGGCGATAGGTGTGGTGCCTCTTTGGCTAAAAGTGTTCGCCTCTGCATATCATCTCAGCATCTCCGCATGGCTTTTGGTGAAAACTATTTTGATAGTCATCTTCATACCACTTGGAGCTGGAATTCTGACGAGATATTTTCTCTTGAAAAAATTGGGTACAAAAGGCTTTTCAAAGCTCAAACCACTTTTCTCATCGATCTCGCTCTTTGGAATGTATACCATGGTGACTCTGATATTCATGGAGAAGGCAAAGCTCATAGCGAGTAAACCAAGCGTTGTCTTGATGGTTTTTCTTCCACTCCTTATGTACTATGTTATAGAGCTTGCATTTCTTACATTCTTTGACAAACTAATCGGTGTTTCGTATAAAGATCATATGGCAATTACTTTTACATCAGTGGGTAAGAATCAAGGAACCGCTATGGCTATAGCGATGGCTGCAGGTATGGGAGTGATGGCTATTCCGGCAGCAGTGACTCCTATTTTCCAAATAGCAATGCTTGTTGGCTATGTCAAATTGGCAAAGTTTATAAAGCGGTATTATGGATGTGAGTGCTTGAAGAAATTGGAAGAAGAATTAGAAAAATTGAGATAAAATCAAACAACTTGAGTAAAATCGGCAGAAAGGATGAGATTTTGAGCGAGAAAAAAAGAGTTCTTTTCATATGTACCCACAACTCCGCTAGATCTCAAATGGCGGAGGGTTTACTAAAAGCGTTGTATGGTGATAAATACGAGGTTTTCAGCGCGGGCACACACCCTACTAGAGTTAACCCGTACGCTATAGAAGTGATGAAAGAGATAGGGATAGATATATCCAATCATCGCTCAAAGAGTGTAAACGAGTTCTTGGGTATGAAAATAGACTACGTGGTGACCGTATGTGATAGCGCAAAAGAAGAGTGCCCGTATTTTCCGGGAGGGAAAACTTATATTCACAAGAGTTTTGAAGATCCCTCATCTGTTAGTGGAACGCATGAGGAAAAGCTAAAAGTTTTCAGAAGAGTCAGGGATGAAATAAAAGACTGGATAGAGAAAACTTTTGGAGAGGATAATAACATCACACAAAGTCAGTCTTTCTTGACATCTTGAGAATCTGTTTTTTAACATCCAATTACCTTGAAAAATATTTGTATTTTTTCTTTGATGTGCTATCATTTTAGAAAAAGACCACGTGCCTTCAGCCTTCAAAACGTTCTTTCTTGAGATGCCAACAACTATTTATATGTTTTCCTATCTTTTCTTTTTCCCTCAGAGGATCCGGAGGCTTTTGAGGGAGGGATAGGCAATGGGAAAGATGGTATATCTTTTCCTGATTTTCGCGTTTTTCTTAGTATCTTGTGATAGGAATTCACAAATGATAATCAATGCTCCTTTAGAAAAACCATCACATCCCTATCCGGCAGATAAGTCTGTTAACAATCCAGTTCATGTTATTCTGACTTGGGAATTAAAAGATGCGAGTGGGATCACCCTATTTTATGATGTTTTCTTTGGTGAAAAATTTCCCCCTCCTGTTGTTGCGACGAGAATTACTGCCAGGAATTACGATCCTGGAGAACTAAGCTATGAGACGAAGTACTACTGGAGGATAGTTGCAAAGAATGAAAAAGGTGAAATTGCAAAGGGACCAGTATGGACATTTACTACAGAAGAGAAGCCGCCATCGACGCCATCAAATCCAGATCCAACCGATGGATCAACTGATATCTCCATAAACCAAACTCTATCCTGGAACTCCACAGACACAGACGAATTGATCTTTTATGTATACCTTTCTGAAAGCTCTCCACCTTCACTGGTCGCATCAACTACGAAGAATAGATACAATCCCAAAACTCTCGAATACGAAACCACATACTACTGGCAAATAGTTGCAGACGATAAAAGAGGGAAACAAACCAAAGGACCCATATGGACATTCACAACAGAAGAGAAGCCGCCATCAACACCTTCAAGCCCCAATCCTCCTGATAATTCAACTGATGTCTCCATAAACCAAACTCTATCCTGGGAATCGACAGACACAGATGAACTTCTCTTCATCGTCCTTTTAGATGAATCTTCACCTCCCTCAAACTCTACGGAAACGACCCATCCATACATAAAGCCAAACCTCAAATATGAAACCACATACTATTGGGAAGTGATAGCAGATGACAAAAGAGGCAAGATAGCAACGAGCCCTATATGGACATTTACTACAGAAGAGATGCCTCCGTCCACTCCATCTAGACCATCACCTCATGATGGTGAGAATAATGTATCAACTGATGTAATGCTATCCTGGGACTCTACAGACACAGACGAGCTCATATTCAGCGTATATCTATCTGAAAGCAGTCCACCGAGCATAATAGGGACAGCGGCGACGAATGAGTACATGGCAAAAAACCTCAGATATGAAACCACATACTACTGGAGAGTAATAGCAGATGACAAAAGGGGAAAAGTAACAAAAGGACCCATATGGAAATTCACGACCGAGGAAAAACCGAACAGGAAACCGCAAAAGCCAGTAGCGTTATATCCTAAAGACAAGAGCTACGGTGTACCGGTAAACATAACCCTGCTATGGATGGCTACAGATCTGGACAATGATAATCTGACATACGATCTTTATTTTGGGAAAGAGAAAGAGCCACCCATTGTAAAGGTAGGGATGAAGAAAAGAGAGTACAGGATAAAGAGGCTACACTACAGCGCGAGATACTACTGGAGGGTAGTAGTGAAAGACGGGAGGGGAGGAGTAACAGAGGGTGATACATGGAGCTTCAAGACTATGGCGAAGCCTAACAGTGCACCGTCATTGCCATATGATCCTAATCCTTCTGATGGGGAGGTTGGGATATCGACGGACATAACGCTTAGATGGGAAGCGTATGATTCAGATGGAGATGCTTTGAGGTATGACATATACTTGGGAGAAAATGAAAATCCAGCGCTTGTTGAAAGCAACCGTGCAGAAAAATTCTACAAGCCTTCAAATCTTGAGAGCTGCACTACATATTATTGGAAAGTAGATGTGAAAGACTCAAGAGGAGCGAGGAGCTATGGAGATATTTGGAAGTTTAAAACAGCAGAGGGGGTTTCACCAGATATAAATTGGGAGAAAACTCATGGAGGATCTTCTGATGACATAGCGAATAAAGTCAGAGTTGTAAAGGACGGATATATAGTCGTAGGAAGTGTAAACAATTCATCTGATAGCGGTGGAAAAGTTATTTTGATATCAAAAGATGGTGAGATTTTAAAAGAAAAAATCTTTGGTGGAAGTTCTGACGATGTTATCACAGATGTCAGGGAAATCGATGGTGGCTATATACTCGTCGGTTACACCAAGAGTGAGGAGGTCGAAGGGTATCACGGTGGATCAGATTTTTGGATCTTGAAAATCGATCGTGATTTCAATCTATTGTGGCAGAAAGCTTTCGGTGGAAGTTCTGATGATAGAGCACGCAGCGTTTTGATTAGTAATGATGGAATAGTTGTGGCTGGGTATACTGAATCCAGTAACTACGATGTTGAAGAAAACAACGGTAATTCTGATGGTTGGATCGTAAAACTGGATTTTGATGGGGATATAGTTTGGAAAAAATCTTACGGTGGATCGGATAACGAATATATAAACGATATAGAGTTGGCTCAGAATGGTGATTATGTGGTTGTTGGAACTGCGTATCATTCTGGATCGTACGATCTCTGGATCTTAGAAATTAATCCAAGCGATGGAACTTTGATAAGACAAGGCTTTTTTGGTGGAGACAGCTATGATGAAGGTCACAGTCTGGTGGTAGATGAAGACGGTGACTACGTAATTGCCGGGCACACTCGTCCGGATAGTATTAGAAAAAGTGAATTTTGGGTTGTAAAGATCGGTGAAATTAGTGGCGGATTCAGCTTGGAAAAACAAGGAATTTTCGGTGGAAATAGTGATGACAAAGCTTATGGAATAGCAAAATCTTGCGATGGAAAATTTATTGTAGTTGGGAAAACCTACTCCAGTGATGGAGATGTCTCAGGAAAGAAGGGTGGTTATGATGTCTGGGTGATAAGAGTAGTGGAAACATATGATGGTTTTGATCTGGACTATGAAAAAACTTTTGGTGGCGTTAACGATGATGTTGCAAATTCTGTGACCGTTGGAAATGGATACATAGTAGCTGGATATACTCAATCAAGTGATGGAGATGTTTCGGAAAATAGTGGAGGAAAAGACTTCTGGATATTAGATCTCAAGTAAGAAAGGACAGATTTTTTCACAGAACACACATGGTGGTAAAATCCTTCGTTGAAAAGAACAGAGGAGGTGAAAAAGTATGTGGGAGCATGTGAAGCAGACTGATCCAGAGCTCTACGACATTTTGATCGGAGAGCTTAAGAGGCAGGAATTTGGAATAGAGCTCATAGCCTCTGAAAATTTTGCGTCTCTTGCTGTTATAGAGGCTATGGGATCAGTTCTTACAAACAAATACGCTGAAGGGTATCCAAGAAAGAGATACTATGGTGGATGTGAGTGGGTGGACAAAGCAGAAGACCTAGCAAGAGAAAGAGCAAAAGAGGTTTTCAATGCCAAGTACGCTAACGTTCAACCGCATTCTGGATCTCAGGCGAATATGGGTGTGTATCTAGCTCTTATGAAACCGTGCGACACTCTCATGGGAATGGCTCTTTCTCATGGTGGGCACCTGACTCACGGAGCATCTGTGAATTTCTCTGGAAAGATCTTCAAAGTTGCCCAATACGGAGTCAACGAAGATGGATGGATAGATTATGATCAGGTCGAAGCTATGGCGAAGCAGTTTAAACCTACCGTCATAGTCGCTGGAGGAAGCGCTTACGCGAGGATAATAGATTTTGAGAGGTTCAGAAAGATCGCTGACGAAGTCGGGGCATATCTCATGGTAGACATGGCTCACTTTGCCGGACTTGTCGCAGCTGGACTTTATCCGAATCCTCTTGAATATGCTCATGTTGTAACAACAACTACGCACAAGACATTAAGAGGTCCAAGGGGCGGAATGATCCTTACAAACTACGAAGAGATAGCCGAAAAGATCGACAAGACGATATTCCCCGGTATACAGGGTGGACCTTTGATGCATGTCATAGCTGCAAAAGCCGTTGCGTTCAAAGAGGCTTTGAGTGATGATTTCAAAGAGTATCAGAAACAGATAATAAAGAATGCAAAGGCTCTGGCAGAGGCTATGTCAAAGAGAGGATATCATGTGGTATCTGGCGGTACGGATACGCATCTCTTCTTAGTAGACCTGTCAAAATCGAAAGACGAGGTCAAGAATGTCACTGGAAAGGCAGCTGAGAAAGCACTTGAGAGATCTGGAATAACGGTTAACAAGAACACCGTACCTGGAGAGAAGAGATCTCCATTTGTCACATCTGGTATAAGGATAGGAACTCCCGCTGTGACAACAAGAGGAATGAAAGAGTCCGAGATGGAAGAAATAGCAGATCTTATAGATAGAGTCTTGACAAATGTCCAGGATAAGAAAGGAAATGTACCAGAAGAGATTCAGAAAGAGGTGAAGGGAAAAATCGAGGATCTTTGCTCGAGATTCCCGCTTTACGCAAAGTACTTGGACTTCTCAAGTTTTTGATTTAAGGAGGCCGCAGGGCCTCCATTTTTATGTATGGAGGTGCGAGGATGGGAAAATTTGTGGTCGTGGATCATCCGTTAATAAAGCATAAATTGACCATAATGAGGGATAAAAGAACTGGTCCAAAGGAGTTCAGAGAGCTTTTGAGGGAGATCACGCTTTTGATAGCTTATGAAGCTACAAGAAGGGTCCCAGTTCACAAAAAAGAAGTTGAAACTCCGATATCCAAGACTATTGGATATTGCTTTGACGATAACAGCATTGTGGTAGTTCCGATATTACGGGCTGGTCTTGGGATGGCTGATGGAATCTTACAACTTCTTCCAAACGCGTCCGTTGGGCATATAGGCATATACAGAGATCCTGAGACATTGCAGGCGGTTGAATATTATGCAAAGCTCCCCAAGCTTGATGATAGTAGCGTGGTATTTGTGACGGATCCCATGCTCGCAACCGGTGTGAGTTCAATAAAAGCTATAGACATAATAAAAGAAAGAGGTGGAAAAGAGATCACCCTCATATCGCTCATAGCTGCTCCAGAAGGTGTAAGAGCGGTGCAAGAAGCACATCCGGATGTCGAGATCTATGTTGCTTCTTTGGATGATCATCTAGATGAGCATGGATATATAATACCGGGGCTTGGAGACGCTGGAGACAGGCTTTACAGGACAAAGTGATCATTTGTAGGTAATAGATTCTCTCCACGTCTTCCCAGCTTCCAACCTTTTCATATTCGTTGTATATCCTGCTGTCAACGCAGAGCACGAGTTTTTTTCCAGTACGAGATTGAGAATTTTAACCGGTTTTCCATAGGGATTTATAATGCCGGATATCAGAACATTTGTATCGACAACTACTTTCATCTCTCTTTCCTGACCTCTTCTATTATTTCTTCTATCTCATTGTTTGAGAGCTTGTTCAGACCTTTTTTTAAAGAGAACATCCGCAGCTCCTCGACGGCTATCTGGACTCTCACTTTTTCTATTAAATTCAAAGCCGCTTTTGGATCACCTTCGATCCTTATGACAACCGCCTTGGGCTTTCCATTGACCGTGAGGACTGCTTCATCGTCTTTCCATAAAAGTGCTGGATTGTTCCTGATTTTCTGCTTGAGATGAATTTCATCTTCTCACCTCCGTTTCGATCATACAACAAGTCCTGCAACGTATCAGTTGAAAAGTCTATGAATCAGAGGTAAGCTCTACAAGTTGATCATTTGTAGATAGAATAGATTCTCTCTACATCTTCTCTGCTACCGACTTTTGGTGTGAAGTAGAAAGGAATATATTCAAGCCCTGATATGGCCTTGTTTGAGAACATGTGATTCCAGGTGTTTACATATACTAGAATCTTTCCACTTTTCTTTTGAAATTCTGTTATTGGTATTTCAGCGTGGTTGTGAAGATTTTCGGTCTGATAAAAGGTTGCATCACCAGAGTAATCGTCTGGGAAAATTACTGTGTTTCCCTTTATGTAGAAAGTCTCCACATCTTCTATTCTTCCCCACTTCATCATTCTGTAAGCATCGTACATGATATCCATGAATTTGTTCGGGTAATCCTCGTCCTTAAAAACCACCGTGATTTCTTCAATACCACCGTATTTGATGCTGTAAAAATCTATTGGGGAGTTGTCAAGATCGATCTTTGGAAACATCAATACTACTTCTGTTCCGAATACCAGGGAAGTTATAAAAATTAGGGCAAGAGCTTTGTGCAAAGAAACTCACCTCCCAAGGATGTATATCCAGGTACTTATAGTGGCTGCGGATATGGCAGTAGAAAGTGCAACAACGGAGCTCATCAAATCAGGTTTTTTGTTAAGAGCGGCAGATATAACAACTACATTCATAGCTGTTGGCATTGCAGATTCTATTATGAAAACATCTCTGAGTATACCTTTCATTCCAAGAAGTTCAGATACCACAAAGGCTATTATTGGTATTACGAACAGCCTGTGAACAGATGCAAGGGTCATTGTCACCAAATTTTTCCTACTGAGTTTTGCCTTAGACAAGCTGTATCCTAAAAATACCATTATCACAGGTATAGCCGCTCCCTTTATATCGGCTATAGCTGCACTGATTGGCTTTGGGAAATTTTTCCAGTGCACTCCCATGTATCCAAGTCCCATTCCAAGAACGATTGAGTATATAAAGGGAAGTTTGAAGAGATTCTGTAGACTCTTTTTTAAATCTTTTATGAGAAAGGCTATTCCTAAAGTGTTAACGAGCGTTACTGATACGAAGGAATACATAACCCCGTAAGTTATTCCAATATCTCCAAATGCTGATCCAAGGATTGGATATCCAAGATATCCCGTATTTCCAAAAAGAGAAGTGAGAAAGTATACATCAGAATTCTCTTTATTTCTAAGAATCCAGCGAAACAATATGAGATTGTATGCAAATATTGATAGGAATCCCCAGAGATACTTCATCAAATCAGAAGTGTTTGGGGGATTTTCGTTCATGAATGTAAATGTGATCACACTCGAAAATATCCAAAGGGTGATCTTCGAGAAAATTTCTCCATTTCCTTTGAAGATCTTTCCAACCAAGAATCCGCTTCCGACGACTAGGAAAACTGGCAATATCACATTTATAAAGACATCCATTTGTATCACCCTGCCGATTCTATCACATGGTACAATGCAGACTGGAGGTGGTCATATGACTATAGAAGTGTTCCTTGATGTTATGAGAGATGGAATATATCTTCTCATACAGATCATAACACCACCGCTTTTAGTGAGCTTGATAGTTGGATTGATAATAGGTATATTTCAGGCCGTTACTCAGATACATGAACAGACTCTAATGTTTGCACCAAGGCTTCTTGTCATATTCATAACGCTGATGATAATGGGTGGGTGGATATTCGAGAAGATGATGGATTTCACCAAAGATGTTCTTATAAAGTATTTTCAGATGATATAAACGGAGGTGAAATCGTGAAAAAGACAAAAATAGTGTGCACAATAGGACCTGCGAGTGAAGATGAAAAAACTTTGAGAGCTCTGATAGATGCTGGTATGAATGTCGCAAGATTAAATACATCCCATGGAGATGTTGAAGAGCATAGATCTAAGCTACGGAGGATAAAGAGGATAAGAAAAGATCTTGGAAAGCCAATAGGGATACTCATGGATCTTGCTGGACCTAAAATAAGAACGGGATATCTGGAGAAAGATCAAATAACTTTGAAAGAAGGGCAGGAGCTGATCATAACAACTGAGGACATCATTGGAAATGAGAAAATTCTTTCAATAAACTATGAAGGGCTCCCTGCAGATGTAAAACCTGGTGACAGAATACTCCTTTCAGACGGCGCGATATCTCTGAAAGTCATCGAGACGGATGGATCGAAAACGATAAAGACAATTGTAGAAAATGGTGGAACGATAACTCACAGACGCGGTGTAAATGTACCGGGCGTAGAGTTGAAAGGAATATCGTCTGTCACTGAAAGAGATGAGAAATTCATTGATCTTGGAGTGAAAGAGGGAGTCGACATGTTTGCCCTTTCTTTTGTTAGGAAAGAAGACGATATACTCCTCGCAAAAGAGCTGATAAAGAAGGCTGGAGGAGATCAGCCAGTGATAGCCAAAATAGAGACGCTCCAAGCACTTGAAAATTTAGAAAGTATTATAGAGAGAGCTGATGGAGTAATGGTTGCAAGAGGAGATTTGGGAGTAGAGATACCACTTGAGAGGGTTCCGATAGAGCAAAAGAGGATAATATCCACAGCCAACAGAATGGCAAAGCCTGTCATAACGGCGACTCAGATGCTCGAATCGATGGTGAAAAATCCAAGACCTACAAGGGCGGAAGTTACAGATGTTGCTAACGCCATACTGGATGGAACCGACGCTATAATGCTCTCGGAGGAAACAGCTGTTGGCAAGTATCCAGTGAACGCCGTAACATACATGAGCAAGACGGCAATGGAAGTCGAGAAAGTTTTTGAGGACTATAAAAACTACGCTTTCGACTGGTACAGATCTTTTTCGTTCGCATTTGATGTCTCAGATGCCATATCACATGCGTGTTGGCAACTATCGGAGGATCTTGGAGCCGAGACGATAATAACTTTCACGAGTACTGGATCAACGGCAAGAAGGGTGGCCAGGTTCAGGCCAAGATCAAAGATAATAGCTTCGACTCCGCTTGAGACAACTTATTACAGATTGTCCCTGGTTTGGGGAGTTATACCTATACTTGTGGAACAGACGAAATCTACTGATGATATGATAAACAAAGCTATAGAACATTCTAAAGAGAACAATCTGGTTAGAGAAGGGGAAAAGGTGATAATAACCGCTGGTATACCAATAGGTGTTCCCGGTACTACGAACATGTTAAAGGTGCACGAGGTAAGCTGATGAAAAAAGTTCTTTTAGTTAAGTATGCAGAGATCGGTTTAAAGGGGAAGAACAGAAAAGAATTTGAAGATGTTCTCGTCTCCAATATAAAACGATTCACCGGCTGGAATGTATCTTGGAGATGGGGGAGAATCCTTGTAAACATAGACTGGGAGAATGAAGATATTTCGAAAATCTCGAAAATATTCGGTGTGCAGAATTTCAGTAAAGCGTTTGTCGTAAATCTGGATATGAAAGAAATAGAGAGAGCAGCTGTTGAAGTTTCCAGATCGGAGATAGAGAGTGGAAAAGAGACTTTTAAGGTGAAGGCAAAAAGATCTCAGAAAAGCTTCGAATATGGAGTTTACGACATAAACAGGGTAGTTGGTGCGAGGATTTTGCAAGAATTTCCGAGGTTGCGCGTAGATGTTCATAATCCCGAATTTGTTGTGAATGTCGAGGTGAAAGAAAGCGAAGCGTATGTATACGCAAACAAACTAAGGGGACCTGGCGGTCTTCCCGTTGGAACAGGTGGCAAAGCTGTTCTGCTTTTATCTGGTGGAATAGATAGTCCGGTTGCTGGGTGGTATGCAATGAAAAGAGGGGTGGTTATATCTGCGCTCTCTTTTATATCTCCACCATACACTGGAAAAGAGACAAAAGAAAAGTTGATATCACTTGCAAGGGGTTTAAAAGAGTTCTCAGGAGGAAGAAACATACATCTCTATCTGTGCCCTCTCACGCCTGTTCTTGAATTCTTGAAAGACAATGCACCATCAAGATACCTTTTGATTCTTCAGAGAAGGTCGATGATGAGAATAGCCGAGAAACTTGCGAAAAAGATCAAAGCTTCCGCTATATACACAGGGGAGAGCGTTGGACAAGTGGCCAGTCAAACTCTAGAAAATATGGCTGCTATAGAGGATGCAACTTCACTACCGGTGATAAGACCTCTTTCTGGAATGGATAAGGTGGAGATAGTGGAAAAATCCAAGGATATAGGGACTTACGAGATATCCATACAGCCACAAATTGATGTATGCTCCATGTTTGTTCCAAAAAATCCAGTTACCAAAGCGAAATTGAGTTTTGTAAAAGAGATAGAAGCAGAGATATCTGAGAAGCTCACAAAACTTGAGGAGGAATCTTTTGCTATGATGGAAAAGGTGATCGTTTGATGGCAAGAGTTCTCATTGCTGAGGATGATAGGGGAATATCGAGATTTTTAGAAATAGAGATGACAAAAAGAGGGCATGATGTCAGAAAAGCTGAAACGGGGATCGAGGCTTTAGAAATCTTTGAAAGCTTCAAACCTGATATAGTTCTTCTAGATGTCATGCTTCCTGAGATGGATGGTGTAGAGGTCGCTCAGGCGATGAGGGAAAAAGATCCTAAAGTTGGGATAATAATGATAACAGCTCTTGGAGAAACGAAAGACAAAGTTACAGGTCTCAAAGCAGGAGCTGATGATTATGTTGTGAAACCCTTCGATACGGAAGAGCTTGTAGCGAGAATGGAATCGCTTCTGAGAAGAAAGAGTATCTCTGAAGAAGTTCCAATAGAATGTTGTGGTGTAAAGTTGTACACCGCGTCAAGGAGAGTGGAACTCAACGAGAAAGAAATAGAGCTTTCAAAGAAGGAATTCGAGCTCTTGGAATATCTGATGAGAAACAAAGGGAAGGCACTTTCTAAAGAGAGGATATTGGAAGCCGTGTGGGGATATGATTATGGCATAAACACTGTGGAGGTATACATAAATTACTTGAGGAAGAAACTAGGACCTAATATTATTAAAACCATTTGGGGATTAGGTTATATCATGAAGGAGGGATGAGGATGGATTTGACAGCATTCATAAGAGACATACCGGATTTTCCGAAGAAAGGAATAGTGTTTAAGGATATAACCCCTCTTTTGAAAGACCCGGCGGCATTCATGATAGCCATAGACAGACTGGCGGAGCTGGTGAACGATGTGGATTTCGATTTGTTCGTTGCACCTGAAGCAAGGGGGTTCATACTTGGTTCTGCCCTTGCTTACAAGATGGCTAAAGGGTTCGTTCCGGTTAGAAAACCCGGGAAACTTCCGTACAAAACTGTATCTCAGGAGTTCCAGCTTGAGTATGGAAAGGACGAGCTTCAAATACATGTGGATGCGATAGAGAAAGGTCAGAGAGTTGTGATAATAGATGATGTTTTGGCAACGGGTGGAACAGCTGAAGCTTTAGGAAAGCTGGTGAAGAAATTGGGAGGAGAAGTTGCGTCTATGCTGTTTTTGGTTGAACTTTCGTTTTTAAATGCCAGAGAAAAACTGAGAGATTACAGGGTAGAGAGTCTAATAATATATTGAACAAATTCAATTAAACTTTGTCAAACGAATTTGAGAAATCTTCCCAGGTGATATCATCTTTTTTATGATGCTGCATTACTTGAGGGAACTTTTGAATTCAGGTATCGATATTTTCCCAAATGCTTGATTTCTTAAGTTAGATCGCACTTTCAAAAAATCTCAGAGGTGGTACAATCGCACCAAGTTTTTAGGGGGTGCAGTTGATTGATAGTATTAGAAGAGGTTTATCGTGACGGGGATAAGTTCGTTGCTGTTGCAAAAGAGAGTCCTTTTTATCCAGATGGAAAAGGTGGTCAGCTTGGTGACAGGGGAAAAATAGGTGATAGAAAAGTCCTTCGGGTTCTTGAGAGAAATGGATATATTTATCATGTTCTTGATGGTGAGATCAATCCCGGAGAGCACGATTTTTGGATTGATGAAGAAAGGAGAAAAGAGATAGCCCGTCAGCATACAGCTCAACACATACTCTCAGCAGCATTTATCAAGATTGCAGATATAGAGACGGTATCTTTTCACATGGGTGAAGATTTCTCGACTATAGACTTAAACGCCGCACCTATACTAAAAGAAGTTTTGGACGAATCTGAACAGATGTCGAACAAAATAGTCCTTGAGAATAGAAGAGTAATTGAGCATATAGTCGATAAATATAAAGCAGATAAATTTCCTTTAAGAAAACCTATTTCAGATAAAGTTAAAGGGAAGGCCAGAATAATAGAAGTGGAGAACTTTGACTGGAGCGCGTGTGGAGGTTTTCATGTCTCGATGACAGGTGAGATAGGACTTATAAAGATCATCGATTACGAGAAGGTTAAAGGATCCCTTACAAGAGTTTATTTTGTAGCTGGCAGCAGGGCACTTAGAGAGTTTTCAAAACTCGTGGACCTTTCCAAGGACTTATCGAGGATGCTCACAACGTCTCCAGATGAGATGAAATCTCGGATATACAACATAATTGAAACTTCGAAAGAGAAAGCCTCAAGACTCGATAAACTCGCAGAAGAATATGCAAGAATGATATCGAAAGATCTTTTAAAGAATGCAAAAGAATGCTGCGGACTGAAGATAGTGGCATTTGATGGGTATGAGGAAGTGGGAAAGTACATATTTAAATTCATAGGTGACGAAGAAAATGCTCTTATATTGATCAAGGTACCTGGTGGGTACGAGATAGGATCTAAGAAGGTAGAAGTTGGGAAACTCATTAAGAAACTCAACCAGCTCATAGGTTCAAAGGGTGGCGGAGGAAAAAGCAGAGGTAGGATATCCACTGAGAAACCGATGAGTTTGATAATCCAGAAAATAGAAGAGCTTTTGGTGGAGGAGAGCGGTGGGTCGCGGCTTTGAGAGCCGAGGAAAGTCCGGACTCCGTAGGGCAGGGTGCCGGGTAACGCCCGGCCGGAGCGATCCGGGGATAGCGCCATAGAGACTCCAGACCGCCCGTTTTGGGCAAGGGTGGAAAGGTGGGGTAAAAGCCCACCAGCGTTGGGGTAACCCAGCGGCTCGGTAAGCCTCACCCGGAGCAAGGGCAAGCAGGGGAATGGGTGGCTCCGCCCGAATCCCCGGGTAGCCCGCTTGAGGAGTGCGGTGACGCACTCCCAAGATTGATGATCCACGGCAACAGAATCCGGCTTACAGCTCTCCTCCACCATTGGAGGTGAAATCATGAGAGCCACCATCAGCGAAAAAGGAATATCATTTGCAAAAGAACTTGAGAACATCCTTGAAAGAAAATTGGATGAGCCGGATATAGAAAAGATTGCCAGGGCTTATGATATGGCTGAATATGCTCATGAAGGGTATTTCAGAGCATCTGGCGAACCGTTTATCGAACATCCCAAGGAAGTTGCCCGGATTCTTGCCTCGCTCAGAGTTGATGTCGATTCTCTTGTAGCGGCGCTTCTTCACGATACGGTTGAAGATAGTGAAGGTAAAGTCACGCTCAGAGACATCGAGTACACATTCGGAAAGGATATAGCGAAGATAGTTGATGGTGTTACGAAAGTCAGTCGTATAAACGCTCCAGTTGGAGATTCAAAAGCTCGGGAAAAACTAGAGACAATTCAAAAGATGCTCTTTGCAATGGCAGAAGATATGAGGGTGATATTTGTCAAGTTGGCTGATAGGCTTCACAATATGAGAACTATGAAGTACATCAAAAATCCTGAGAAGAGAAGATACAAATCCATGGAGACTCTTGAGATATACGCTCCGATAGCACATAAACTAGGTATACACATCATTCAGGCTGAACTTGAAGATTTAGCTTTCAAATTCCTTTATCCAAAGGAGTATTACAGAATAAAGGAGCTTATGTCGCAGAAAAAGAAAGAACGTGAAGAAAGAACGAAAAAGTACATAGAGATGCTTAAGGCATCTCTAGAAGAGCATGGAATACCGGCGAGAGTCGATGGAAGGTATAAGCATTATTACAGCATTTGGAAGAAAATGAGAAGGAAAGGAAAGAAATTTGAAGAGATATACGATCTCATAGCTGTTAGAGCAGTGGTCAAGGATGAACCGAGCTGCTACACAACGCTCGGTATAGTACACAGCCTCTGGAAGCCGATCCCTGGAAGATTCAAGGATTATATAGCCGCACCGAAATCCAATGGTTACAGATCTCTTCATACAACTGTGATAACTCAGTTTGGAGAGCCTTTGGAGGTTCAGATAAGAGACGAGAAGATGCACCAGGAGGCAGAGTACGGTTTGATTTCGCATTGGATATACAAGGAAAACATCGATGTCACAACAAAGCAGAAATGGATAGGAATGCTTCTTGAATGGAAAAAGGAGCTCTCAGAAGGGATAATGGGGATAGCAGATGTGAAGAAAGAACTAGTTGTAGATGAAGTTTTCGTTTTTACTCCAAGGGGAGAGATAAAACACCTTCCAAAGGGTTCAACACCAATAGACTTCGCTTATGCGGTTCATACCGAAGTTGGTCACCATTTTGCAGGTGCTAGAGTGAATGGAAGACTCGTTCCGATAGATTATCAGCTTAAAAACGGTGACATAGTGGAGATAATAGTGAACAGGAATTCCAAAGGTCCGAGCCTTGATTGGATAAGATACGCGAGATCTCCAAGAACTAGAGCAAAAATTCGAAGGTTCCTCAAGGAAAAATATGTTGTAGAGATGGTAGAAAAAGGTAAGGAAGTACTCCGTACGATAAGCAAAAGACTTGGAAAATCCATAGACGATATAATGAAAAGCGACAAAATGAGAAGATTCATAGATACCAATGGCCTGAACGAAAAAGAACTTCTTGTCAGGCTTGGTGAAGGTACTATATCCAAAGATCTCATATTAAACATACTTGATGAGACTTCTATTAGGAAAAGAGAGAAAAAGAAGAGAAAGAGAAGATACTCAAGAAAACCCATAGTGAAGATAGATGGTATGGAAGGACTGGATGTGAGGATGGCGAAATGCTGCAACCCGATACCTGGTGACAGAATAGTTGCAGTTGTTGGTAGGAAGGGCATTACGATACACAGATCGAGTTGTAAGAATATAAAAGGACTTCCGGCTGAGAGATTTTTTCACGCGGAGTGGATTGAGCATGTAGAAGGGGAGTTCTTGGCCAAGATCGCCGTCGAAGTGGAGAATAAAGGGGCTATCGGAAGAGTCATGGAGAAGCTTGAGAATTTCGGTGTTAGAATAGACAAAGTAGAGGTCAGAGATACCGAATGGGGAACGGTTGTCTTCATCATAGAAGTAAAAGTTTCGGGCATATCTCAGATGGAAGAAGTGATGAAAGGAATAAGATCTGCTGAAAAAGTCATAGATGTCGAGAGGGTGATGGGATGAGAGCTGTCATCCAGAGAGTAAAGGAAGCAAAGGTTAGTGTCGATGATAGAGTTGTAGGGCAGATCGGAAAGGGAATATTGGTGCTTTTAGGTGTTGGAAAGAGTGACTCACAAGACGATTTGATCTGGACGGCGGATAAAGTTGTAAACTTGAGGATATTTGAGGACGAAAACGGGAA
>WGAO01000128.1 GCA_015489065.1 Thermotogaceae bacterium
AGATAGTGGAAAGTGTATTAATAAAGTTGTTTAGCAGAGGAATATTAGGAGAAGAACATAAAATCTCGGATGAAAGGCCAAAGGTCCTCCCAATGCATATCTATCTTACTAACAAGTGCAATTTAAGATGTATTCATTGCTATATGAACGCTGGAAAACCTCTAGAGAACGAATTATCTATGGAAGATTGGCAAGAAATACTTTCAGGATTTATAGAATACGGGGGTAAAGAATTATCAATAAGTGGTGGAGAACCTTTTTTAGTACCGTTTTTACCCAATCTAATAGAATGGGTAAAAGAGAAAAAATCGTCTCTGTACATCAAACTTTTGACTAATGGTATGTTTTTAAAAAAATTACCTGTGGATTTCTACAACAAGTATGTTGATGAATTACAGATAAGCATTGATGGTCCGACCCCGGAGATAGATGCTTATGTAAGAGGACCAACTCACTTTAGAATAGTTATGTCTAATCTTGAACATTTAAAAGAATACAAAGGAAACGTTACCATTTCAATGAGTGTAGTTGATAGTTTGGTTGAACAATTTGCCAAGAACTTCAAAGATTTCTATCATCGCGTAGTGAAAATCATTCCCAAAGTGAAGTTTGGAATAGCGACTGATCTTATGGACGGTAGAAATTACAAACGTTTGGAATACGAGAGAGCTAAAAGAAACCTTGAAATAATTGGTGACGCATTTAGCAATGCTGCTAAGGAACTCAACATAGAAATTCAAGAAGAGAAAAGATTTGAAAGAAATGTAAGAGTTATCAGCTGCGGATACGGAGGAACCATAACTATTAATTCAGACGGTTATGTTTATCCCTGTGGAGTGATATATGGTAAGCCTTTAGGGTTTTATAATGAGAAATCAATCGCTGAATTTGCTGAAGATTTGCAATCTATCATCGATCAATACAAGGTAGACAATCTAAAAAGATGCAAAAACTGCATTTTAAGATATGTGTGTGGAGGTACTTGCAGAGTAGAAAACCACAAAGTCAATAAGGATTTCTTAACGCCTATTTGCACTGAGGAAGCAAGAGAAGATATGTTGTTTGCTATCTACAGAGATGACCTGGAATTCGAGGCCAGTCTATCTTAAAAAGAAAGGGGGTGATCAACCATGAAAGAGAAGAAGAAATTAGTGATTACCTGGAAAGTAAAAGCCACTAACCAAGCCAATGTAAAGTTCGCTCCTTGTGGAAGCAACTGCTATTCTGGAACTTGTAGCGGTTGTAAAAACTGATATCTTCTTATAAACCTTGCTCTTGTACTGTTTGAGGAAAGACAACCTCCCTTCCTTTCGGAAGGGAGGTTGTAGGTTTGAGAAAAAAATGTCACTACTATATGAGGAATTTTCAGAATTTTGACATCGTTGGAAGGTGAATAAATATAAAGGTTGAAAAAACGATTGAAGATGCAAGAGAGCCTTTGATCGAAATGTTTTGACAACATTATTACATGTTAGGAACTACAACTGCATGTATCATAAATGCAATGTTGGAGTGTTGTTTAATCCCTATTTAATACTCTGTCAACTTTTTGAAAAGTTTTGATTCATCATAGAACACTCACAACTTGCAATATCTCATTCTTTGAAAGATTGAGATCTGAAATCAACCAAAAAGCTCTTTTAACCCATAAACAAATCTTTTGATCGAAAAATCTTAACACTGTTCCACGAATAAAACTATGAAAGGAAAAATTCTATACTACTTAACTAACGCAATGATGATTTTTCTTGAATTAGAATTTGCATCAGGAAAACTCATGTGGTATAATTTAAAGATATAATGGATATATATGATTTATCAAGGTACATTGCCAGGGTGTTAGTAGGTGAAAACTTGAGAAATCTCATAGCTTTTATTTGGATTCTCATACCTTTTCTAGGCTTTAGTTTTTCGACTACGATAAGGATACCATTCAGTATAGATGACGGAGCCATCTACGATCCACGGGGCTACATATATGCGTTCTCTGGGAGATCAATGATGGTTCTGGATGTATCCAACCCCTTACGAATAGACTATCGAACATTCAAACTCGAGAGGTACTACGAATCTGGTGTTGTGTGTGATAGAAAGCTTTACATCTACGGTGAGCGAAATCTATTTGTATACGATGTGAAAGAGCCCTTTCATCCGAAACTCTTGAAAAATATAGCAGGAATCTATGGAGCAGACGCCTTAGTGTGCGCGGAGGGAATAGTATACGCCATAGGTGATGAATACATACACATTTTAAAGGATACTGAAATAATCACAGAAATTCACAGCGGAGTTGTTGTAAAAAACAGATGGTGGAAAAGTGGGAAGCACTTGTTTGTACAAAGAGAAGGAGGGGGATTTGTAGTAATAGACATCTCTGACAGGTATTCACCAAAAATTGTCAGGGTGTTCAAGGGTTATGGAAGTACTGTCGGTAGTGGTAAATGGGCATACTCTGTTAGCCCACGAGAACTTCTCGTGATTGATGTATCAAATCCAGTATCACCTGAAACAGTTAATATTACTGATATGCAAAAAGTGTGTAATGTAATCTTTCGGAAAGGTAATGTCACATCCTATCCAGTTATAAGAGGAGTAGAAATTGTTGGGGAATATTTAGTGGTGATCTACACATGGGATGAAGACTGGGTGGCATTTCTCAGTTTAAAAGATCCATCGAAACCAAAGTTAGTCAAGAAGGAGAAGATCATAGATGAAGGGGACTTTACCAACATCACATTATCTGATGGGAAGAGATATCTATACATTTTCCACTTTGAAGATATGTTAACTATATACAGATTGGAGATTAGAGGAATTTCTGAGATAAGATTTCCTGAGAGGTCCAAGAGTGCTCTTGTTGCGTTCATTGGCGGTGGAGATGGATGGTTGAGGATATTGAGTAGTGTAAAGGTTTATGTGGATGGGGAATGCATAAAGAGGCTTCAGATGGGACAGAGCGTGGAAGTTTCGGGTGGGGTGATAGGAATATCTTTGGATTTATCGGACGGGACGGTTAGGTATTACTACTTTTATCTTCCAGATGGTAAATCTTGTTTGATAAAGATTCGTAATGCATCAGAGAGTCCTTATGAACTCGTGGAATATGAATGTAAGGCTCTGAGATAAAGTTTGTTATAGGGAGGCGGTGTATATGAAAAAATGGGTTTGTTTAATGGGTCATGAGTTCGATGAACGTCCTAAGAATGATGTGTGTCCATATGATGCAAGCTTTGTGAAAGAGGTAGAAGTAGAAGAAGGAGAAGAAGAAATAGTAGATGAGAGATTTAAAGAAATGGAAGAAGAAAAGTATCAAGAATATCTAAGAAAACTAAGAGAATTTGGCGAAGGAAGTGGCTTGGGAATATTAATACTTGGTTTGAATTCTTCCATAGGGAACCTTGATAATGAAAGCTATAAGAAACTGGAAGCCGTAGTGGATGCTTTCGCAACCGCCATAGTTTCCTTGATTTCAGACGAAGACTTTTCTTCAGAATCCAACGATTATTCTGTAAGTATATTCGAACTTTCTGGGATAGTTAAACCTTTGAGAATATTCAAAGCCAGATAGAATGAAGAATCATGTGAATATCCGAAATCTGAGCAAATATAACCTGTTATAAAGAAAAACTGTATTATGTTCCGAGCGTTCGAAACCAAAGATAAAATCTCTGATACAAGGAGGCGGTGTATATGAAAAAATGGGTTTGTTTAATGGGGCACAAGCTCGATGAACGTCCTGAGGATGGTTTGTGTCCATATGATGGAAGCCATGTGAAAGAGGTAGAAGTAGAAGAACAAATAATAGATGAGAAATTTAAAGAAATGGAAGAAGAAAAATTTGAGGAATTCAAATATGAAGGTGATCACGGTTTAGGAATACTGATATTCGATTTGAGCCCTTCTATGGATTATAACTTTCTTGGTGAGAAGAGCTTCACAAAACTACAAATTGTATCGAACGCCTTTGCAAGCACGATAGCTACATTGGTTGCAGGAGACAATCCTATCTCAAAACCCAACGACTACTTCATATCTCTCATTGGGTTTGCTGGCAAAGCCGAACATTTTGGAACATTCAGATTGTTAGATATGAATAAAGGAGACTTTATGGAAACTGTGAAATACTGGCAAGATTTCATTATGAAATATCCAAGACCCAAGCTGAGCAATGGCACCAATATAACTGCAGCACTCGACATAGCACATGAGATTTACAGCGCTGCTCTTAAGGGTGAAATAAATATTCTTAAAAATTACGGCTTTCCAGATGACTTCGAACTTGGTGCTCAGTCAATATCCTCGAAAAATAATGAAGTTGCATTGATTCCAAATATAAGGGTATTCATTTACAGCGACGGCGTACACAATGTAGGAGAATTTCGAAACCCATTCGCTACCGAAAGTTTGTGGCCAGGTTTAAGATCCGCAGAAA
>WGAO01000129.1 GCA_015489065.1 Thermotogaceae bacterium
ATATAGGAAGTCCGTGAGTATCTTTCAGTATCTTTTCAACATTTTTTGGAGCTTTCCATGTCTTTCCAAGTCTTCTGTTCAAATATTCCAGGTGGAGGTTCGCTTTCAGAGGGCCCGGTCTATTCAAAGCGAGAACATCTGAGAGCTCTTTCATGTTTTTTGGGGAGACATATTTAGCTATTTTTCTAGCTTCAGATGATTCGAGCTGGAATACCGCACTCGTAATCCCTCTTGATATCATCTCGTAAACTGGTTTCACATCTTTGTTTATTTCTGAAAAACCTTCTTTTGTCTCTTCTGATAATTTTTTCAGAAATGAAAGTGTTTTCAGACCTAAAACATCTATCTTCTCCACACCTATCATCTTTAGAGAATTCATATCGTATTCACATACCTTCAATCCGTTGTCTTCATAGTAAGGTAATATCATATCTTCTGAGGAGACTATTATCCCAGCTGCATGTATACTCCGTTTTATCGGTAATCCATACAAGGCCCTGTAAAATCTCTTTGAAGATTCTCCGATATTTTCCAGTGCTTTTCTCAAAGAGTTTTCTCTGAGCGTGGTGTAAGTGGATATCAGGGAGACGAAAGAAAATCTTTCTTTCAGAAGCTTTATCAATTCTCTTCTTCTCTCATCTTCGACATCTATATCGATGTCCGGCATCTCTTTTCTTCCTTCATTTATGAACCTTTCAAAAATAAGGTCATAATCAAGAGGGTTGATTGAAGTTATCCCAATGGCATGAGCAAAGAGTGAACCAACAGCGCTTCCTCGTCCGGGACCTACGATTATTCCATTCTCTTTTGCCGTCTTTACTATAATTTGGACCGCTCTGAAATAATTCTCAAAATTTTTTCTCTTTATAAGGCTGTACTCGTATTCGAGCCTTTTTCTCCAGCTTTCTGGATAATTTTGAATGCTCAACCAATTATCGGGTGGTTTTGGAAAGAATTGGGTTTCTCTGAGATCATAAGTTTGAAAATCTCCAATGGATAACGGATCTTCTTCTTTTTCTTCCAAAGAAAAATCTCCTTTTAATGGCTCAAGCCCGAGAATTTTTCTCATAACTTCATAATTTCTCCTCGATCTT
This sequence comes from Thermotogaceae bacterium, assembly GCA_015489065.1. Classification (GTDB taxonomy): domain Bacteria; phylum Thermotogota; class Thermotogae; order Thermotogales; family Thermotogaceae; genus WGAO01. The sequence continues at coordinate 1,095 of WGAO01000129.1, forward strand.
TTGTCCAAGTACATTACCGGCCTGAAACCTGAAAAATCTCTGACAATAACGCTTCGGATTTTCTTCAATCCTTTGCTTTTAAAAAGCACTAAATTTCTGTACCCCTCTTTGTTTTTTGCTATGAGAATCTTCTTTCCTATAACTATTGAGTGAATAGGAATCATTTTGTTCTTTCTCACGATTTCATTAAAGATGACATGTGCGTGAAAGTTTGGATCAGCTATGAGGACGGACCTGTATCCAAGGTCTTTGAATCTTTTCACAGCGCTTTCTATATTTATAACCGATCCTCTGAATGCATAAGGAGTGATGAGAACGGGAATCATGATATCACCACGGAGTCTTTGATTTTGCAGCTATTGTGGAGATTTTCAAAACTTTCAATTTGTTCTTGTTTGCATCCCTTCTCTTATCGTTATCGATAATTCGAATTTGCTCGTGCTCAGAAAGTGGCAATATGATCATCATATCTTTCTTTCCTATGTTGTTCTTCTTTCTTTGCAATAAGAACAAATCCGCTATCTGTCTAGTTCTATCGTTTCGTAATCTGGCATATATCTTTTTCGTGTATGGAAACGCCTGTTTGTAATTTGTAGCTTTGATGGCACTCAAATTATCACCTCGAATAGAAAGGAGTCATGAGAAAACCTATATGTAGATCTTAGAGGGAAATTCTACTATAAATCTTGCATCTTTATTAAAGTAAAAAGCGTGCCCGGCGGGATTTGAACCCGCGACCCCCGGATCCGCAGTCCGATGCTCTATCCAGCTGAGCTACGGGCACGTTTATAAAGAAAAGGCGGGTTATCCCCGCCTGGCGGGGGGAGTGGGATTCGAACCCACGGTGGGGAAAACCCCACACTTGCTTAGCAGGCAAGCGCCTTAGGCCACTCGGCCATCCCCCCGAAAGCGATAAGCATTGTACCACATAGTTTTGGTTTTTTTCAAGCTATCGAGATGTATCTTATGAAATTAATTTACGAAAATAACCGTTGCTATGGACAACTAAAATTTATTTTTTTAAGTTTCGAACATCTAGGGAGGGTGCGTGTAAGATACATGCAAAAGGAAAAGAATTACACTTAGCGTGTTCGAAGTTTCGTAAAAAAGGATTGACAGATAAAGACTCACAGTTTAACATTTGTGAAAATCAGAGTGGTCATTTATGTCTTTCATCCTGGGAGGTGAGATCGGATGAATCAGGGGGTATTTTTCCTCCAGAATCTTTTTAACGCTTTGATGCTTGGAGGCCTTTACGCACTTATAGCAGTTGGATACACTATGGTCTACGGAATCTTGAGACTCATCAATTTTGCTCACGGTGACATCATGATGATGGGAGTTTACTTCGCTTTCTATACGGCAGTTATCTTTTCAGCACCCCCGCTAGTCGCCGCTATAGTCGCAGTGGCGGGAGCAGCAGGGCTCGGTTTCTTGATAGACAGGATAGCGTATAAACCTCTCAGAAATGCCCCGAGAATCTCGGCTCTCATCACGGCTATCGGTATGTCATTCTTTCTTGAAAGCTTTGCCGTCGTTGCGTTTGGAGCAGTTCCGAAACCGTTCATACAGATATTCAAGGACAAAACCATACTCAATAAAGTTGTTATGCTTGGTGGAGCAAGAATACCTCTGTTAACATTTCTAGTTATACTTTTAACGCTCGTAATATTTGCAGTTCTTTTCTTGATAGTCTACAAAACGAAGATAGGAATGGCCATGAGGGCTATATCAATGGATATACCAACAACCGCTCTTATGGGTATAAATGTTGATGGAGTCATAGGATTTACTTTCGCTCTCGGCTCCGCGCTCGCAGCTGCGAGCGGTATAATGTGGGCGATGAGATATCCAAATGTCTACCCATATATGGGATTCATGCCTGGAATGAAGGCGTTTATAGCTGCGGTCGTTGGAGGAATAGGATCTATACCGGGTGCGGTTGTTGGAGGGCTTCTTCTCGGTTTCATAGAGATATTCATGGTTTCATACTTTCCAACTATGTCAGGTTACAGGGATGCTTTCGCGTTCATAATTCTCATACTCATACTCATGTTCAAGCCATCCGGAATCCTTGGTAAAAAATCAGTGGAGAAGGTGTGATAGCATGGTGGAGAAGAGGCTGAGCACAAAAACACAGGTTATTCTTACTTTGATATTCATACTGGTGATGGCCCTTCTTCTTTGGTGGGCAGATAAGGGGTTTGACAGTTACAAACAGAGGGTTCTTAGGCTTATAGGGATATACGCGATAATGGCTGTGAGTTTGAATCTCATAAATGGTATAACTGGTATATTCTCGCTTGGACACGCTGGATTTATACTCGTAGGTGCGTACACCGCAGCAATTCTCACTCTTACACCTGCCGAAAAAGAGATGTCATACCTTTTCGGAATACAGCCTTGGATAAAAAACCTGCACGCCGATTTCTTTACGGCCACTCTAGCAGGTGGGGCTGTAGCGGCATTCTCAGCGTTTTTAATAGGTTGGCCAGTTTTGAGGCTTTCCGGTGACTACCTTGCGATAGCGTCTTTGGGATTTGCTGAGATAGTTAGAATATGGGCTAACAACGCGCTCACAGTTACAAACGGGCCTCTTGGACTGAAAGCCATACCGGAGTATTCCACAACTTGGTGGATATACGGATGGCTCCTCTTCACAGTCGTATTTATAGCGAGTCTCGTCTACTCAAGCTATGGAAGGGCTCTTAAAGCTATCAGAGAAGACAGGATAGCAGCTGAGGCTATGGGGATAAATGTCTTCAAACATCAACTGATGTCATTCGTTGTGGGAGCGTTCTTTGCAGGGGTTTCTGGATCGCTCTATGCTCACTGGCTTACAACCATAGATCCAAGGATAACCACCATGGGCCCGATGCTTACATTCTACATATTGATAATGATTGTTCTTGGGGGACTCGGAAGTATTACGGGATCTCTGATAGGTGCAGCTGTGTTTGCGATACTTTTCGAGTGGTTAAGAGATCTTGAACAACCGTTCAGTTTCTTTGGAATACAGGTTCCTGGGATACCCGGTATGAGGATACTCGTGATATCCGCTCTATTCATAGCGGTTATGATCTTCTGGCAAAGGGGCATCATGGGAAGAGAAGAGCTCACTTGGAACAATCTTTATAAATGGTTCTTTGGAAGGAAGAAGGAAGGTGAAAGGTCATGAGCGAAGATAGAGTAAAACAACTTGAAGAAAAGGTTGCAGAGCTTGAGGTAGAGGTCAACAAGCCCATACTGATACTCGATCATGTCACAATGCAGTTCGGAGGGTTGATAGCTGTCAATGACTTTCACAACAAAGTTATAAAGGGAGAGCTCTTGGGTCTTATCGGTCCAAACGGAGCCGGTAAGACAACGGTTTTCAATGTTATAACTGGGATATACTATCCAACCAAGGGAAGAATCATATTCGATGACATAGATATAACACCATTTAGGCCTTATCAGATAACTCACTTGGGTATAGCGAGGACATTTCAGAATATCAGGCTCTTCTATGATCTTACGGTTCTTGATAATGTTCTTGTGGCTCAGCATCATGAACTTTCCAACCCGGACGCAGATAGGATATTGATAAGGAATGGAAAGCCTCCTAAAAACACCAAGAGGTTTTGGTTCTGGAGAGCCGTTACAAAACTTGGTTACATATCAAAAGAGAGAGAAATGGTTGAAAGAGCGAAAGATCTTATAGAAAGAGTTGGATTGTCGCATGTCATGTATGAAAAAGCTTCGGCACTCCCGTATGGAGAGCAAAGGAAGCTCGAAATAGCTAGAGCTCTTGCGACGAAGCCGAAACTGCTTCTTTTGGATGAACCCGCAGCTGGAATGAATCCGAAGGAATCTGAAGACCTAATGGAGTTTATAAGAAAAGTAAGGGACGATTTCAATGTCACGATTCTTCTTATTGAGCATGACATGAAGGTTGTTATGGGAGTTTGTGAGAGGATAATCGTTATGGACTACGGAAAGATAATTGCCGAAGGCACACCTGAGGAGATACAAAACAATCCGAGGGTTATTGAGGCTTACCTCGGAAAGGAGTGGGAGAATGTCTGAGGAAATAGTTCTCCAGCTTGAGAATTTACATGTCTACTATGGAGCGATACACGCTATAAAAGGGATAAATGTCAAAGTTCCGAGAGGGAAGATTATAACGCTCATAGGAGCGAACGGTGCTGGAAAAACTACTACTCTTTCAACGATAGCAGGCCTTGTGAAAGCGAAGACAGGGAAAGTCGTATTTGAGGGAAGAGATATAACTAACAAGCCAGCGCACATCGTAAACAGGATGGGAATAGCTCTTGTTCCGGAAGGAAGAAGGATTTTTCCAGGGCTCACCGTTTATGAAAATCTCATGATGGGAGCCTACAACAGAAAAGACAAAGATGGTATAGAAAGAGATTTAGAATGGATATTCCAACTCTTTCCAAGGCTCAAGGAAAGGATCAAGCAGCTTGGTGGAACTCTTTCAGGTGGTGAGCAGCAGATGCTAGCTATAAGCAGGGCCCTTATGAGTAGACCTAAACTCCTGATGATGGACGAGCCGTCTTTGGGGCTTGCTCCCATACTTGTCGATGAAGTCTTTGAAGTCATAAAGAAGATAAATGAGGAGGGAACCACCATACTCTTAGTTGAGCAAAATGCTCTTGGAGCTTTGAAAATATCTCACTATGGATATGTCTTAGAGACTGGGAGTATTGTTCTTGAGGGTCCATCGAACGAGCTGCTTGAGAATGATATGGTGAGGAAAGCTTACCTTGGTGTTGCGTAAGGGGGTGATATTGTGCTCGTATCAGATGTTATGACAACGAGAGTTATAAGCATTACACCAGATACTTCAGTTAACGAAGCTATGAGAATTCTAAAAGAGAACAAGATAAGAAGGCTTCCGGTAACAGATGGACATGGAAATATCATAGGTATAGTTACCGAGAAAGACCTTAAATCCGCCATGCCTTCAATGGCTACAACACTTGATATATGGGAGATTCACGCAGCTCTTGAAAAGATAAAAGTGGAGGAAATAATGACAAAGAATGTTATCACCGTTAGAGATAATGAACCTCTCGAAGGAGCTGCTAAGATCATGGCGGAAAAGAAAATAGGAGCTCTTCCCGTTCTGGATGAGGACAATCATCTTGTGGGGATAATAACAGAATCCGATATATTCAGAACTTTTGTTAAAATGTTGGGTGCTAATAGAGATGGTATAAGGTATACATTTCTATCCTCTGATAGGCCGGGGGTCATTTCAGAGTTAGCTCAGAGAGTAAAGAGCGCTGGTGGCAACATAATAGCGATATCTTCATTCCCTCAAGATGATAAGTATTTGATAGTGATAAAAGTTGCTGGTTTAGATCATGATAAATTCGTTGAATCTCTGAGAGATTGTACAGCAAAGCTTCTTTACTTTCACAAGTAATTGATGTAGAATACCAGCAAGTTTTTTTATAAAAATTCCTTGAAAGGGGAGGTGGGCATTTATGAAGAAAACACTAGTACTGCTTGGCATAGCTTTCGCCATTATGGCGATGGCAGCCACTATAAAGGTAGGAGTTGTCCTGCCAATGACCGGAGGTATATCCGCATTTGGTCAGCTTACATGGGAAGGTATTGAGCTTGCACACGAGATGATGCCAACTGTTGCTGGAAACGAAGTGAAACTCATTCTTCTTGATAACAGGTCAGAGAAAACAGAGGCCGCTAACGCCGTTGCAAGAGCAATAGACAAGGAGAAAGTTGTCGCGATACTCGGTGAGGTTGCTTCTTCCCACTCACTAGCTGGTGGAGCAGTTGCTGAGGAAAAACACACACCAATGCTTTCTCCATCCTCCACTAACCCGCTCGTTACTCAGGGTAAAAAGTATGTCAGCAGAGTTTGTTTCATCGATCCGTTCCAGGGTGGAGCTGCTGCAGTTTTCGCGGCTAAGAAGCTCAACGCCAAGACAGCCGTTATATTCACCGACATTCAACAGGATTACTCCGTCGGTCTGACCAACTTCTTCATGAAGGCTTTCAAGAAGCTCGGTGGAAGAGCAATGCAGGTCTTCTACAACACGGGAGACCAGGACTTCACAGCTCAGATATCCACAGCTCTTGCGTTCAATCCCGATGTTATATTCATAACTGGATATTACCCAGAAGCTGCTCTTATATCCAGACAGGCTAGACAGCTTGGATACAAGGGATACATAATGGGTGGAGATGGACTTGAGGCTCCAGAGCTTATATCCATCGGAGGAAAAGCAGTTGAGGGACTCTACTTCACAACACACTTCCACGCAAAAGCTGCCGCCACTCCGATGACGAAGAAATTCGTAGCTATGTACGAAAAGAAATTCAAGAAAGAGCCATCCGCTCTTGGTGCCCTCGGATTCGACGCTTACCTCATACTCATGAACGCTATGGAGAAAGTCCTTAAGGCGAATCCTGATATTGTAAATAACCTTCAGGCGTTCAGAGATGCCCTTGCAAAGGAAATAAGAAACACCAAAGACTTTGAAGGCGCAACTGGTAAGATCACAATAGACAAGAACGGAAACGCCATCAAGTCGGTTGTTGTCGATGTCGTCAAGAACGGAAAATTCGACTTCGCGGCTATAATCAATCCAGACGAAATACCGATGTGAGAAAAGGGCAATTGATCCTTGAGGGGCCGAGAAGGCCCCTCTTATTTTGCACGAAATTCTTTCGCATTCTTTTTGGCAAAATTGATGGTTATCCAGTATAATGTCTCAGACAAAACGATGGCTAAGGAGGTGAGCTCTTGAGTTCGACTCTCCTTGAAGTCAAGGGCATAGTAAAAAGGTTTCCGGGAGTTCTGGCTCTCGACGGCGTGAATTTCGATTTAAAAGAAGGTGAGGTTCACACTCTCCTTGGTGAGAACGGTGCTGGAAAGACTACCCTTATGAACATCATATTTGGGCTTTACAAACCCGATGAGGGAGAGATCTTATTCCGAGGGAAAAAGGTGCATATAAGGTCACCGTATCACGCCTTACAACTTGGTATAGGTATGGTCCAGCAGCATTTTACGCTGGTGCCATCTTTCACGGTTGCTGAAAATGTTTCTCTGGGTACCAAGGATCCTCCCAACAAGGTGGCAGCTGAAGTTAAGAGGATATCTAAGGAGTTTGGCCTTGAAGTTGATCCCTATGCCAAGATATGGCAACTCTCCGTTGGGGAAAAGCAGAGGGTTGAAATAATAAAGCTCCTTTACGCTGGTGCAAAGGTGGTTATATTGGACGAACCTACAGCTGTTTTGACACCTCAGGAAACAGAAGCTCTCTTTAAAGCCATAAGGAAAATGACAGCTCAGGGTACCGGGGTGATATTCATATCGCATAAGCTCAACGAAGTCATGGAGATATCCGATAGGGTTACAGTTCTCAGAAAAGGTAAAGTTATAGGTACTCTGAAACGTGGTGAGTTCGATCAGAACAAATTAGCTCAAATGATGGTTGGAAGAGAAGTCGTGATGAAAATAGAAAGAGAAAAAGCAAAACCGGGAGATCTAGTTATAAGAGTTGATAATGTGTACGCAAAAAGTGACAAAGGTCATTTAGCACTAGACGGGATATCGTTTGAGATAAGAGCTGGTGAAATATTAGGTATAGCCGGGGTCGCTGGAAATGGTCAAAGAGAGCTTGCTGAAGTCATAACAGGTTTGAGAAAGGTTGAAAGCGGAAAGATAGAATTCGCAGGAAAGGATATCACGAATTCTAGTGTTATGGATAGAATTCTCGCAGGTATAGCTTATATACCTCAGGATAGAAAGGGAGTAGCTCTTAGCCCGAATCTCTCTGTGGCTGAGAATCTGTTCTTAAGAAGAAAAGAGAGGAAAATCTGGTTTAACAAAGCCAGCATATACGAACATGCAAGACGTTACATAGAAGAATACAAGATAAAGACCCCATCTCCTGCAACAGCTGTGAAATACCTCTCTGGTGGGAACATGCAGAAAGTTGTTATTGCTAGGGAATTCTCCCTAGAGCCGAAGTTGATTATCGCCGTTCATCCAACGAGAGGGCTGGATGTAGCTTCAATGGAATTCGTCTATAGGAGTCTTATAAAAGCAAGAGATGAGGGGGTAGCTGTCTTGCTCTTGGCTGGAGAGCTTTACGAGATATTCAACCTTTCTGACAGGGTCGGTGTCATATATGAAGGTAAGATAGTTGGCTACACGACTCCCGATCCATCTCCAGAGAATGTCGAAAAAATAGGTTTGATGATGGCAGGTGTTGCCGTATGAGGTTCAAATTAGAGAGAAGATTGGATATACCAAAATGGGCGGGTGTCGTTATTCCGCTTGTTTCTGTGGGTTTCTCGCTTCTCATAATGGGAATAGTCATATATTCTTATATGTATAGCAAGCCTTCGTATTTGAACAGGGCAATTTTTGGTGCTCTGAACGAATACAGATCGAACATCATGAAGATACCGGATGAATCTTGGAGCAGATTCGAAAAGCTCTTAAAGGCTGGCAGAATGAAATCCGCAATAGCTGTTCCAAAAGGGAAGCTCTCATCAAATGTGTCGAGCTTTGCCCTTTCAAGGCTTGAGGATGTTTTCAGGTCAACTGAGGAAGCTTATAAGTTCGTCAGGGATACTTCAGAAAGCGCGAAATCTTTTCCGAAGGATTTTGAGAGTCTTAAAAACCTTCACAATAACATCGGATACATAGTGAAAGCTTATTCCGCTCTTAACAAAGCGATAAACAATGCAAAATCGATAATGAATAAAGAATGCGATTGCGATTTGAAGGAGGGTATAAACTCATTTGTAGAGAATCTTACAAAGGTCGGGATTTTGGAAGATCTTATAAGAGAAGCAAAGAGCGTGGATACTGCAGATCCTGAAAAAGCTATCAAAAAACTTGAGGATATAAGATCAAAATTCCCTGATGAAGTTAAGAAACTCTTTACAAGCAAAATGGAGAATTCGATAAAGGTTATATCTTCAAGATGTTCTCTGCCAAAATCCTCTTGGGAAGGATTGGTTTTAGACTATAAGAACAATTTGGAAAACGCTATGTCTTCGGGATTTAACCCACTTCTCTTTGAGAAAGCCTCAAAAATCTTGAACAATGTATCTACATACTACTGTTTTGCTCCAGTTGTGAAGGTTTGGAACGATTCTCTCGATCCGCTGTACATGCTTCACAAGAAAGCTTCGATTATCGAGGGAGCTTATTCTCAGCTTTCAAGCGCTTTGAGGAGTTCTCAGGGAGTTTTGAGATCTCTTGAAAAGGGTAGGACTTTCTTTGTTAAGGATACGCTCTATTCGGTGGCGAGATACACTAGAAATTCCTATATGAAATTGGAGAAAGATAGTTTCACATCTTCCATATTTGCATCGAGAATAGAGAGTCTAAAATCCCTATATAACGAAGTTAACTCGCTCTACAAGAGTCTTGGAAAGCCTTCGGATATAAAGAAAAACGCTTCGCAAATATCTGAGAAGGTCAAAACGATAGCGAAGAAAATCGAGGAAGAATCGAACGCTATGAGAGAGGATTTCCTGAAAGCTGCTGAAGGATTTGCAAGGAGCGCTATCGACTCTTTCAGTGCAATTCAAAGTAAGATGTTTCCAGAGGGAAGTATAGAATCAAGAATAGCTGAGTATTTAGATCTTCTCATGGATACATACAGATACAAGTTAAAAGAAGTTCTTAGCAGTGGAATAGACAGAATGAAACTCAACATGGCTTATTCTCAGCTCAAAGAAGTCTCAAGGGATCTAACGATGTTTCTCAGAGACATATCCGATTACTATCCGCCCTCGAACAAGAGAATGAGTCTTAGTTTGGACTATGAGACTTATGTCTTTGGTATGGAGGCGTTGAGAATTCATTCATCACAAGACATAATCTATGATAGCTACAGATCAAAAGAAGAAATAGACAAAGCTCTCTCAGGAAAGAAGGATATTACAAAAGAAGAGTACACAAAAATTCTTGATAAGATTCTCCAAGGACATCTGGACAGGGTTTACTCCATACTGACAAACCTGAAGAAAGATTTGAAAAGCTTGACAGAGAGCTTTGGGCAGGTTTCTAAGGTATCTTGGATAGCTGTTGGAAGCGCCTATAAACAACTTTTCACCTGGCCATTCATACCAAAAGAAGGATTACCAGACACAATAAACTACATGACGCCACTTCTCTTTACGGGCCTTGGGCTTGTTCTCGTATTCCAGATGAAGCTTTGGAATATAGGAGCTGAAGGTCAATTCTATGTTGGAGTCATAACAGCTCTTTGGCTGTCGCTCTTTGTGTTCAACAATCACCCATCCGCTGCAGAGATACCAATAGTTCTGCTCATAGGAGGTCTTGCTGGAGCTGCCTGGGCGGCGATTGCTGGAGCTCTTAAAGCGTTCTTGAATATCGATGAGATAGTCTCCACATTGATGCTCAACTACATAGCTTTCCACTGGATGGAGTACCTTGTTTATGGACCTTGGAAAGCTCCGACGAATTTCCCAGAAACTAAGGAAATACCACATCAGCTCTTCCTACCGACTTTTGGAACAAGCAGGGTGCATATAGGAATAATTATTGCCATATCACTATCAGCGGTCGTATACCTCCTTATGAAGAAAACTTGGTGGGGATTCGACCTCAGAGTCATAGGTGATAACCCGAACGCAGCGCGGTATGCTGGTGTGAACATAGCCAAAAATATAGTCCTTGCGATGGCTGTTTCTGGATTCTTCGCAGGTCTTGGTGGGGCTACTCAAATATTGGGATTCGAGCACAAACTCTACCATGGGTACGCTCCGGGGTATGGATACACTGGAATAATCATTGCTTGGCTTGCGAGACTCGATCCTTGGGCTACGATACTCGTTTCGTTCCTCTTCGGAGGATTCTTGGTAGGCGGAGACCAGATTCAGCTCGTTTTGAAACTTCCAAAAGCTATGGTTGTGGCAATAGAAGGTGTTATACTCTTCTCGCTCATAGCTTCTGAAGTTCTCTTTAAGTACAAAGTAAGGGTGGTGAGGAAATGAATATAGAAGGGCTTTTGAGTGCATCCATAAGATATGGTACTCCTCTTTTGTTCGCCACCGTTGGGGAGATCATAACGGAGAGAGCGGGTGTCCTGAACCTCGGTCTTGAAGGTTTAATGCTTATGGGAGCGTTTACTGGCTTTGTCACAGCTTACTCTACTGGTAATCTGTGGCTCGCTTTCTTCCTGTCCATGGTGGTAGGAGCGCTCTTTGCTTTGATACACGCGTTTATGAGCATAACCCTTAAAGTTAATCAGGTTGTTTCGGGTCTTGCTTTGACGATGCTTGGTAGTGGGCTTTCCGGTATACTTGGAAGGGCATATGTCGGAAGGCCAGCCGTCATGTTCCAACCGGTTGCAATACCGGGACTTGCCAGCATACCGATTATCGGTCCCGCATTTTTCAACCAAGATCCACTTGTATACATAGGATATGTTCTCACATTCTTCCTAGCTTGGTTTATATTCAAGACGAAAGCGGGTCTCACTTTGAGAGCTGTCGGGGAAGAACCTGCTGCTGCCGATGCGAGGGGGATCAATGTTTTTCTGGTTAGATACATTGCAACTTTGGTTGGTGGAGGACTCACGGCGGCTGGGGGAGCTTACCTTTCTCTGGCGGCGACGAGTATGTGGATGGAGAATATGACTGCCGGTAGAGGTTGGATAGCGATAGCACTCGTTATATTCGCCGCTTGGGATCCAATAAAGGCAATGCTTGGATCGTACCTTTTTGGTTTTATAATGTCCTTGCAGTTCAGGCTTCAAGCTACGGGAGAAGTTCATGTATCGGCAAATCTCCTTCTGATGCTCCCGTATCTTGTCACACTCATATCTATGGTCTTGTTCTCACTCAACGAGAACTTTAGAAAGAGAATAGGTGCTCCAAGCGCTTTGGGCGTGCCTTACTCAAGAGAAGAAAAGACATGAGAAAAGCCCCCGCTCTGGGGGCTTTTCTTGTAAAATACGACCCGTGCAGGAAGATACGGGGAGGGATGATTTTGTCTGGAAATCTTACTCTTATAGTTGGACCGATGTATTCTGGAAAAACGACAGAGCTTTTGTCTTTTGTAGAGATATACAAGCTTGGCAAGAAGAAGATAAAGGTTTTCAAGCCTAGTATGGATATTAGATACGGTGTCGAAAAAGTTAGAGCTCATTCCGGGATAGAAGAGGATGCCATACCTCTGGAAAATCCTGAGGAAATTTTGAATATCATTGATGGCGATGAGAAGGCGATATTTATTGATGAAGTGCAATTTCTGTCTGTCAAAGTATACGATGTGGCAAAGAAGCTCGTTGATGAGGGGATAGATGTTTTCTGTGCGGGTCTTGATATGACTTACAAACAAAATCCATTCGATACGACTTCAAAACTCCTCAGTTTAGCAAATGTTGTTATAAAGAAAAGAGCTGTGTGTTTTATCTGTGGAGAACATAACGCTACGCTTTCTTTCAAGATATCTGGTGGTGAAAGTGAGATAGATATAGGGGGCAAGGAAAAATACATAGCGGTGTGTAGAGATTGCTACAACAAGATTCAAAGAGGTGAGATAGATGTACATTCTCACATCGGATGAAATGAAGTCACTTGACAGAAAGACAATAGAAGAAATAGGAATCCCGTCTAGGGTCTTGATGGAAAGAGCTGGTGTTTCGGTAGTTCTTTCTATGGAACATGAGTTTGGACCTCTAGAAAATCTGGATTTTCTCGTTCTTGTCGGTGGTGGTAACAACGGAGGAGATGGTCTTGTCGTTGCAAGAGCGCTTCTTGACTATACACCGAATGTCACGGTGGTTCTTACGAAAGAGAATTTAAGGGGAGATCCATTGGAGAATTTGAAAGCTTTTGAAAGAGTCGGCGGGGAATACGCCGTGCTGGGAAAGAATATAAGTATAGAGGAATTGGAGTATCTCGTAATGAGCTCTGATGTCGTAATCGATGCCATGCTTGGGATAGGAGTTAAAGGTGAGTTGAGAGAACCGATATCCAGCATTGTAGATATGGTGAATCAATCTCCTGCTCGAAAGGTATGTGTTGATCTTCCAAGTGGTGTGGATTCTGATACTGGAAAGATATTGGGAAAAGCGGTGAAATGTGATCTGACGGTTACATTCGCATATCCCAAGATCGGACACATTTTATATCCAGGGAGGGAATATGCAGGGAAGCTCAAAGTAGCTTCGATAGGAATTCCGAGAATTCTTGCGAGTGATATCAAAAGAGCGATAATCACGGAAGATCTCGTCAGGAGTTTGATTCCAGCTAGAAAAAAAGATTCAAGCAAAGGTACATACGGAAGAGTGGGGATAGTCGGAGGAAGCCTTCTTTACGGTGGTGCGCCGATTTTGTCGGCTCTTGGAAGTATGAAAAGCGGTGCCGGCTTGACTTATGTTTTTGCTCCAAAGGAAATTCACACAGCTGTCATTTCGAATTATCCAGAAGTGATATCGATCCCTCTTGAGAGTTGTGGTGGATATCTGTGCAAAAAGTCCTTCGGCTCTTTGAAGGAATGGATCGAAAAAATGAGTGTTTTAGCTATTGGACCTGGAATGGGTTTAAATGAGTACACAATCGAGTTCTTGAAAATGATAGTAGATGTTGAGAAGCCGATCGTTTTGGATGCAGACGGCTTGAATGCGCTCTCAAAGATCGGTGCTGACATTTTGAAGAATAGAAAAAGCCAAACGGTTCTGACGCCACATCCAGGCGAATTTTCAAGGTTGGTTAAAGATAGCATAGAAGAGGTTCTTTACAACTACAGGTTAGCGGAAAAGTTTGCAAAGCAACACGGAGTCGTACTCGTTCTGAAAGGCGCCACTACGATAGTTACAGATGGAGAGAATACTCTTTTCAATCTCACGGGGAATACAGGTCTATCAAAAGGTGGAAGTGGAGATGTTCTAACAGGTGTGATAGCCTCTTTAATAGCACAGGGACTTGATTCATTTGAGGCTTCAATTCTTGGGGTGTATCTACATGGCGCGGCAGCACATCTGAACAAATCGGACGAGTCGGGACTTCTTCCAACAGAGCTCGCCAAGATGATCCCTGATGTTTTGAAGAGTTTGAGGAAAAGATAACTTCCCGCACGAGATCTTTCTGTTAAAATAGCGATCGTATCGGAGGTGATCTCTTTGCTTGAGGAGATTAAAAAGCAGAGGTTAAAGGAGATAGAAGCGCTCAGAGAGATGGGTGTGAACCCGTATCCTTACAAGTATAATAAGGATCTTTCAAGTGCTGAGATAAAAGAAAAATACGACCCGATTTTAAAAGCAGGTGAAGTTTTAGAAGACGAGAAAATATCAACGGCAGGTAGGATTATGTCCATAAGGGATCACGGAAAGAGTGCCTTCTTTCATCTGAAAGATCAAGATGGAAGGATACAAGCTTATGTTAGAAAGAATTCCCTTGGGCCGGAGAAGTACGAGCTCTTTAAAAAATTTGTCAATGTTGGAGACATAGTGGGAATTAGAGGTTTCCCTTTTAAAAGCAAGACTGGGGAGCTCACAATCTTTGTTGAGGATTTTGAGATACTCTCAAAAGCTATAAGACCTCTTCCTGAAAAGTGGCATGGTTTGAAGGACAAAGAAGTCATATATCGCCAGAGATATGTCGATATGATAGCGAATGATGAATCTCTCAACAGATTCAAGACGAGATACAAGATCATGAGAATGATAAAGGAGTTTTTGAACGATAGAGGATTCATAGAAGTTGAGACTCCAACTCTCGTCTATGTCACAGGCGGTGCCGAGGCAAGGCCTTTTGTCACTCATTTGAATGTATTTGACATAGACATGTATCTTAGAATAGCGACTGAGCTTTATCTTAAAAGATACATAGTCGGAGGATTTGAGAGAGTTTACGAGATAGGAAAAGTCTTCAGAAATGAAGGAATATCTTACAAGCACAGTCCAGAATTCACTTCTCTGGAACTCTATTGGGCCTATGCGGATTACGAAGACATAATGAGACTCACAGAAGAGCTGATAGAGTTTGTTGTCAAGGAAACTTTCGGGACGACTAAGGTAAATTATCAAGGTGTTGAAATAGATTTTTCGCGTCCTTTTAGAAGAATAAAGATGAGAGATTTCATAAAAGAAAAACTTGGGGTTGATATTTTAGAAGATCCGGATGAAAAGATGTTAGAGGTCCTGAAAGAGAACGGTGTGGAGGTTCCAATAAAGAGCAGAGGACACCTCATAAACAAGCTTTGGGATCTGGTAGAAGAAGAAGTGATTCAACCCACATTTCTTTTAGAGCATCCCGTTGAGATCTCCCCTCTTGCAAAAAGGCACAGGAAGGACCCAAGGGTGACGGAAAGATTTGAGCTCATAATTTATGGAAGAGAAATAGCAAACGCCTTTTCAGAACTCAACGATCCGGTGGATCAGTATCAGAGATTTTTGGAACAGACCAAGCTCAGAGAGGCTGGGGATGAAGAAGCTCAAATGATGGACAAGGATTTCATCAGAGCTCTTGAATACGGTATGCCGCCAACTGGTGGTCTCGGTATAGGTATAGACAGGCTTGTTATGTTTCTTACAGATAGCCAGACGATAAGGGATGTAATAGCTTTTCCGTTGGTTAATCCAAAATCTCTTGATGAGGAGATAGATTACGGAGGTGAGGAAGAGTGAGTTACAGAAACTGGATGAAGAAATGGCAGGTGGTGATATTTTGGGCAATAGCAGCAGCCTTTGTCGTGGGAATAGGATGGTGGTCTGCGGCTTTCTATATAAGGAGTAGGAGTGCCAAAAAGACGGCAAACACTAATCCAAATTACTTAGCAGAATATTCTGTAGCATATCTTGTAAGAGATGCCTCTGGAACAAAAATCAGTACTTCGACATTCCTTCCTGGAATGTCTGAGATACTAGTCCTCCAAGATGTGGATAGAAATATTGGAACGATTGAGCCGACAAAGATGTGGATAGAGCAGGACGATTTTCAGAAGCTTTATCCAAGTGTAAAGATGTACTATGAGAGTGTATATCTGAGAAGAACAATGGATCCAGTCTTTGAGGATTATCTGCTCAGAGCGGAGACGGTAGCGTATATGGGTTTCACGAGAATGCTTCAAGATTACCAGACGGTTGAACCGATACCATCATCGACCCCGTCGACTGATGAAGTTTACGAATACTTCGATAAGAATGCTTCAGAACTTGCTCCAATGTTCTCAGAATATCACATAAAAGCTGTAACTTTAGATTCAACGCAGCTTATTGAATTTCAAAAAGAACTTCTTAGCCTGGGATTCGACGAAGCGGCTTCAGCGGTTGGTCAGGAACCATTTGATTTGGGATCGATGAAAGGAGAGCAGTTACTTTCAATGGGAATAGACAAGAGAATGGTGAAAGAGATTTACGAGTCGGGGAACAACAGTGTGGTGGGACCACAACCGTTTGGAAAAGGGTGGCTCTTCGTCGAAGTTTTGGAATCTACCCCTGTGAAGAGCGCGAGCTCTCTTACAGATGATGAGATAAACAAGATAAGGAATCGAATCGTCTCTGAAAAGGTTCAGGCTTATATAGAAAGGATGAAGGACTATTATCAGAAGCGAGGAGAGGCTATCGTTATAAACGATGAAAACCTCAGGTTGTGGTATGACTACTACAGATATCTACCAAAGAGTGAGCTTGCCAATCTTGTAAAACTTGGTGATGAGATAAAGAAATATGTGATAAAGAGCGACGGAGAAGTGAATGTAAATTCTTTGAGCACAATGCAGGCTTTGTATGTTCTCATACTTGAGAGGGAAAAGCTCTTTCTGCAAGATATGAAGGAGCTTTTAAAAGAGAATCCAAGCTCTGAGGACCTTGCTATCTACAGGAAAGCGTTTGGTGATCTCAAGGAAGAAGACATAGAGAAAAAAATCTCTGAGATAGATGATCTGAGAAAGAAGATCGTATCTAACCTCTATTACAGTGGATACAAAGTCTATGGGGTTCTCCAGAGGATGGTTCAGATTTTTGATGATCCGAAATACAGACTGGAGCTTGCAGAAGTCAGTATGGAAGGCAAAAAAGAAATCGCCCAGAGATTAAAACTCATGTATGGTATGAATATCCAAAGTATGGCAAACAGTTTCATGCCTGAACTTCAGGTTTTCTTCGGTATTATGAACGCTTCTGACACTTCGATATCGACCGATTTAAGACTTAAAGCTATGGAGGATTCCTACGATCTGCTGAAATTTCTCGGTGTCTACCAGGTTGCAAGCAATGTCTTAAACGAAATAAGACAAGCTTCACCATCGTACAAGGGGTGGAACTTCGATGAAATGTTCTCCGAACTCGAAAAATTGATGAAACCTGCTACTCCTGCTACGAGTGAAGCCACTGAGTCAACTCTTTCTCCATCAACATCTGCTACGGAGTGATCATATGGGTGAATTCTTCAATGTAGTTGAGAGTAAAAAGGTATACGAATTCATATCAAATCTAAAAAGCATAGAGGATTCCGAGATCATAGATATACGCGAATCAATTTCCAGGGTTTCATCTGAAGATGTTATTGCCGGGGAGGATCTCCCCGGCTTTGATAGATCGACAGTTGATGGATATGCGGTTAAATCCTCTGATGTATTTGGAGCATCTGTATCAACTCCAGCTATGCTGAAGGTTGTCGGTGAGATAAAGATAGATGAAGAATACACGAAAGCTCTAAAGGAAGGAGAAGCTCTGAAAGTTCCAACTGGTGGAAAACTGCCAAATGGTGCGGATTCTGTGGTCATGATTGAAGATACACGAGAAGCTGGTGAATACATAGAAATTTTCAAACCAGTTGCCCCTGGTCAGAATGTTATGAGAAAAGATGAAGATGTTTCTAAAGGGACAACCGTTCTAAAAAAAGGGACAAGGATAAATATCGGGCATGTGGCTCTTCTTCTAAATCTTGGGATAATCAAGTTAAGAGTCAGTAGGAAACTGAAAGTTGGAATCATATCCACAGGTGATGAGGTTATTGAGCCAGAACTTGAGAGGAAATTCCCTCATGTCAGAGATAGCAATACCCACTCTCTAAAAGTATTTTTAGAGAGGTTAGGATACAGGGTTAATAGATATGGCATTTCCAGAGACGATTTTGAAGAGTTGAGATCTTTCATGCTTAGAAGTTTTGAGGAGGACGATGTTACTGTGAGCGCAGGAGGAAGTTCCGTGGGCGTTAGGGATTACACAGTCGAAGCGATCGATTCAATAGGAAAACCGGGAGTTGTGATACATGGAGTGTTGGTGAGTCCTGGAAAGCCAACCATATTCGGAGTCGTAGATGATCATCCGTTTATTGGGTTGCCAGGCCATCCATCTTCGTTTACTCTAAGTGCTTTCACTTTTCTATTGCCTCTTCTGAAAAGACTCTCTGGGGAAACTGATTGGATGCTCCGTCCGACAGGAAAATTCAGGATAACTGACAATGTGTTCTCAAGGCAGGGGAGAGAAACATTCGTCTGGTCCAAGAGGATCTATGAAGATGGAGAGATTTTCGTAAAACCTCTGATGTTCAAATCGGGTATGATAAGTCCAGCTGCTCAAGCTGACGGATTTATAAGAATCCCAGCTGGAGTCGAGGGCTATTATGAGGGAGATTTTGTGGAATTTTATTCCATATCAGAGAGCTTGCTGATATGAGATTAGATCTGTTTTTGAAAAAATACGGAATAATAAAGAGAAGATCCGTAGCTCAGGATATGATAAAAGGTGGAAGAGTTAGAGTTAACGGGAGGGTTGTAAAACCCTCCCATGGTGTTGAAGATGGTGACGAGATAGAAGTGTTTTTTGGAAATCGATACCTCAAAATTCGAGCTGTACGAGGTGGATATGAGGTTTTAGAAGAGGAGAAGGTAAGAAATTCAAACTGAGTTTTTTCGATGCCAGAACTGCATCATCAAATGTAATTCCGAATCCGTAATACATGCCCTTGAGTCTCATACCGCTTCCAAAGACCAGTTTAAATCTAAAGCCAAGTAAAAGAGGAGTGTCTAATATCGAGAACAATTTTGCTGCAATATCCATCTCTAAACCGCCAAAATAATCGTACTTTCCGTTATATGCAACTTCTAAGCTTGGTTTTAAAGATAAATGAAGCCCTCTGTAGCTCAAGAAGTTCATTATGTTCGTTCTTCTACTACTGTCCAGATCGAAATGTACCCCGGCTTGGAGTTCTCCAAATGCCGTGTAGGTCCCATCATAAACAGGGATATCTTCAGAGCTTGACAGATATCCAATAGCTGACATACTGATAAAGTCAGTTGGGAAATACGATATTTGTGATAATGCGCTCCAGCTTTTTGAGCTCAATCCATAATCTCCATATATCGCGAATGCTGTTGATAATTTGTTTAGATCTATAAAATCGTATTCCCCCCATAAATTCACTTCACCTGAGTACTCTCCTCCTATGTGAAAATAGCTTCTCGTTACAAGATATGGCATGTCATATCCTACATCGATGGATTCTGGAAATGTAAGCGACATCTGCGCACCTGCATAAAGTGGCTTGAGAGTTCCGAGATACATTCCGGAGAATCTCACAAATGGATTTGGGGAATAAGCTCCTGATGCTCCATAAATGGAATCTTTGTAGACGAGTTCTGTGCCAACCACGGTGTAGTGAGCACCAGCTAGGAATCTGTATGAAAATTCATCGAATTTTCTAATGCCTAGCGATATGGTGGTGTATATATCACTGTTTGAAGTGTATCCGCTTTCCATCCCGAAAAGCAAATCGTAAGCTTCAAGTGGAGAGTGCTCGGAATTCAATGGATTTCTAAAGAGCACCGGGTAGTGGTTGTTGAACCTATCTGGATCTGGGAGATTCCAATCTGGATCTACATCCACCCTTTTGAAAGATCCGCTTAATTTTGTGGATTCATCCAAAATCAGTGTTTTTTTCTCTCCATTCTCTATTACGGAAATTTTGCATGGGATTCCATTGGGAATTTCAACTTGGATGCCGTCTTCTTTTGGAATTACTTTTGCGTCCAATCCACTTTTATTTTCAAAAAGTTTTTCAAGCGCGTTTTTCGATACCTTTTCTTCTTTCACCATGAAATCTTTGAAATCTTCATAAGTAACTATCTTTTCTTTGAATTTTTTGTGATATTCTTTTAAAACCTCATCGAAATTCTTGAACATATTTGAGAGTGTTCTGAAAGCGAAGTATCCTTTTGCGTAATTTCGCGGGAATTCCTGGTTTAAATATTCCGCATCTCCTGAGACTTTCCAGTCTATTCCTTCTCTGTGCATTTCTCTGTAATAGTAGTGATAATTTTCCCTGATGGATTTCAGTAAAAACAGCTTTTTTAGATCATTCACCAGTATATCTGGAACATTCGATTCGTATATGTTTTCTGTAGCACCTCTTTCGGATTCTATCTGTGTTATGGCTGAATATTGGGCTAGAGATTCTGATAGAAAGTTACTTCTCTCAAAATCAACGGATGCTCCTATTCCAAACCATAGGTGTGCTACTTCATGATATACCAAAAATTCCTCAAGTGGTGTTGTAAAACCAGGAAGAACGAGGTCTGCTGTGGTAAATGCGTTGTCACCGAGAATTATGACACCTGGAGCAGTCATTCCAAATAGGCGTGAATAGGGTGACTGTATTACATGAATAACGTTGTAATCAAGCTTTCCAAATCTTTTCGTGTATTTTTGCAAAGCATGGAGTGTTATAACTCCTATCTTCATCGCTTTGTCTTTTAGTCCTTTGAAAAAGTGAACAACTATCGTGTAGTCTTTTCCATCTACCTCGTATTTGTCGTAACCTTTCAGAAACGCCACAGGGCATCCGATACCGGTTCCCTCATGGTAAATAACATCCCATCCTTTTGGAGTTTTCACTTTTAAAAAGCATGTGTGTGGCGTGTAAACAGCGCCATCGTAGTATTCTCCGTCTCTTGCATAGACTTCGAGTGGATACCATCCAAATCTCCACAGACAAAGGCCACCGTAGCATCCTTCATCCGTTCCGCTTTCTGGAAATTTGGTTTTGAATTTTATTTTTATCTCTACTTCCTGATTTGGAGTGACGGGCCTTCCGAGGTCCACCGCAAGGAGTGTTCTGTCTTTAGAGTATCTCTGATACATGTGAACAAAGCTCCTTGTTGTTGTAAAAGTTGCTTCTTTTCCATCTACTAAGACGCGCTCTATCTCTATCCAACCTTTTCCCTCGTCTTGAGCTAAAGGAGATATGTAAGGGTTCTTCTTTGAATGGAGATTTGGAAATAGGTTGAACAGAGCGGCAGATGTTGCTTCTTTCAATGGATTCTGCCAATGTACTGTCTCGGTTGCATCTATGATAAGTTCTGTGGAGTTGAAAGACAGATCTATCATATAGACGGACGCGAAGATGCTTACAGAGAATATGACTATAAAACCTATAAAAATTCTCATGTTCTCCCTCCTGTTCTGTGTGTTCTCTTCAATGTTATCATAACGGTGTGAACAAGTCCTCTAAAGCTGTGGTCAAAAAACTGAGGGTCTTTAAATTCTGGGGAGGTGAAGGGTGTGAAAAACTTTCTTTATTTGGTGCTGGTGTTCGTAGCGTTGCTTGCATTTCTAGCTAGCTGCACCGAAGCTGTCACTCAAGAAGGAGAAACTGCTGGTGAATCTACAGAAACGGTTAATGAGTCCTCAATGGTTAGTGTTCCAGTCTACCTAACAGACAAGAGGGTTAGTGATGTAGAGAGGGTATATATAGACATATCAGATGTTGAGTATACTTATGAGGCGAGTGGTGATGCCAGTACAGTAAACATTTCCACGGACTTGACAAACAGAGATCTTCTATCACTTTCTGGTAGTGAGATGAAATGGTTTGAGATGGAGCTTCCAGAGGGTGCGGAGTTTAAAGAAATAGAGTTTAAAGTAGATTCAGCCACAGCAGTTGTTGAAGGGGAAGAGCTATCAATAAAAGTTCCGAGCGGCAAAGTTAAGATTATATACACAGGTATGTTTGCTGAAGGTGAAGACTTAGTATTGGACTTTGATCTGTCGCGATCGCTGGTGAAGACCAAGAAGGGATACATACTCAAGCCGGTGATAAAGGCATTCAAAAGGTGCAGAGGGGAAATGGACATGTACACAATCAGCGGAGAGGTTAAAGAATCTGGAGAGCCGTTGATAGGAGCGATAGTAGCGCTTTTAGATGAGAGTGAGAGCACGGTAGTTAGGAGCGTTTACACACGTGATGAAGGGAAATTCAAGATAAGGATGATAAAAGAAGGGACATACACGCTGAATGTATACGATATAGGAGTATTGCCAGAGGGATCTGAGCTCACCGAGGTAGATTCTGTGTACAGCACCAAGTTATATGTGGATAAAGACAAAGAGATAGATATAGAGATAGGTGAGAAAGAGGAAGAAGATACATACGATATAGAAGGGAAAGTAAAGATAAACGGTGAAGAAGCTTCGGAGATGACGGTAGCACTTTTAGATGAGGAAGGGGAGAGCGTCATAGACAGCACGAAGACTGATGATGAAGGAGAATTCAAATTTGAGGATGTAAAAGAAGGGACATACATGTTGAATGTGTATGACATAAGTGAATTACCGGAAGGGTCAAATCTTACGGAATATGAGGCATCGTACAGCACTATGCTGCAAGTAAATGAGGATATAGATCTTGAGATAAATATTGAAAATGAGGTGGCTTCTTCTGTTGAGAATGCAACAGTTTCAATTTCCTTCACAGATATGCCTGCTCTTGGAATAGATCATGTTTATGTTCACATCGATTCTATAACTTACCACTATGAAGATGATAAAGGCTTTCATCACCCTGTTTACGATATGAACGAGGATATAGATATCATGTCCCTTATAGGTGAAAAATTCAGTGCGGCAGAACTTCCAGTTCCAAGTGGTGCTTATCTAAATAGTGTTGATGTTAAACTAAGCAATGTTAGAGTTGTAGTTAGCGGAACAACCTATCCTGTAAGTTTGACCAAAAGTGAGGTTAACATTCCTATAAATATCGAAGTAAACGGAGAAATGGGGGTAACCCTTGATTTCGACATGATGCAGTCTCTCTTTCAAGAGAGCACAGGATATTCTTTTAATCCAGTTATAAAAGGCATGATTGAAGATCCGAGTGAACACAAGATAACTGGAAAGGTTCTGGCAAGCTTAGGTGGAGTGACTACTCAACCAGCACCGGGATTTGTTGTTGCTTTGTTCAGTGGAGGCAAGCTTTTCAGATTGACATTGACAAGAAGTGATGGGAATTTCAAGGTTTTCAATGTTCCAGATGGTAATTACACCTTGAAGATTTATCAGCCTAAGATCCTCAGTCCGGGTCAGGATATAACAGATCTTCCTCTTCTTAAAAGCATAGATGTGGTGGTTTCATCAGCAGATCTCGATGTTGGTGAAATAACTGTGAGTGTGAGTTTCTAATACAGGGGTGGGGGACCACCCCCCTTCCCTACTTCATGATTTTCTTAAAGATTGTGAGACACTCAAATGCTACTAGGAATGCTAAAAGGTGGTACAGTACTATGAAAACTATCAGAACAGCTAGATACATGCCAGCTGGCCTTATTTTGCCAAAAGATAGACCCGTGAGATTTGCATAGATTTGTGATGTAAATACATTTATGATTGAGAGTGTTGTAAAGATGATGAGCCTTTTAGGAGAGTTCTTTTTCAAGAGTATGAGGATTGCCATCCCTATCCCGCCAATCAAAGTGAAATAGAACATCTCTGCGGGCATCAGTATATCGTAAACAAAATTTCCCGTTTTCATAAAGAAAACGATTGAAAACACTATGGGAAGACATATAGGCAGAAGTGAGATTATCGTGAAAATCATTCCTAAAATTTTTACAGCCTTTTCCTTTCTCAATTTTATCACCGATGTTTAGTATACAACTTTTGTTTGATAAACTTGCGGATGATTTTACCGTTTGATATAATGACCACCTGACAGGGGGTAGTTCAGGTGGAAGAACGCCGGAATCGGGGTCCGGAGGTCGTGGGTTCAAATCCCGCCCCCCTGACCATAGCCGGGAGCGAAAGCTCCCGGTTTTTCTGTTAAAATCATCCTGGAGGGGATAAGTGTGAAGGTGCTTATTCTTGCAGCTGGCCTTGGAAAGAGGATGAGATCGAAATATCCAAAAGTGATTCACAAGCTTTCTGGGAAAGAGCTAGTCAACTGGGTTGTTGATACAGCTGGGAAGCTATCAAACGATGTTGCTGTAGTCTTAGGTCATAAAGCGGATTTGGTTAGAAAAGTTATTCCAAGCTGGGTCAAAGTTTTCATTCAAAAAGAACAACTCGGAACAGCGCACGCTGTTATGAGCGCGAGGGATTTCATAGATCCAAACGAAGATCTCTTGGTGCTTTATGGAGATGTTCCCCTGATAAGTGAGAAGACCTTAAAAGAAATGATTAAGATACACAATGGTAACGGAGCAGATTCTACAGTTTTGACGGCTTTTGTAGATGATCCATCAGGTTATGGCAGGATAATAAGAGATAGTTCTGGGGATTTCCTTAAGATAGTCGAGGACAAAGATTTGGATGATGATCAGAGAGCGATAAATGAAATAAACAGCGGTATATATGTGTTTAAGGGCGGGAAACTTCTAGAGGTTCTCCCCAAGATAAAAAACGACAACGCTCAAGGTGAGTATTACCTGACCGATGCCGTGTCGATGATGGACATTGTTAGCACTTACACAACAGCGGATTCGATTGAGATAATGGGAGTGAATACCAGGAAACACTTGGCTATGCTAGAAGGTTATGTCAGAAAGAGAGTGATTGATAAGCTACTAGATAGTGGTGTAACGATAGTTGATCCCGATACTACCTATATTCACTCTACAGTAGAGATAGGTAGAGACACCATCATACATCCGATGACTTTTATAGAAGGATATACCGTTATAGGTGAAGACTGCGAGATAGGTCCGATGACGAGAATCGTTGATAGCGAGGTCGAGAATAATTCGAGAGTTGTGAGAAGCGAAGTCTACATGGCCTTTATAGGAGAAGGCGTCTCTGTGGGACCGTATTCCAGACTGAGGGAGGGAAGTGTGCTCAAAAAAGGAGTCAGGGTAGGCAATTTCGTTGAGGTGAAAAAGTCAACTTTGGAAGAGAATGTTGCGGCTCAGCATCTCACTTATATAGGTGATGCGCATGTTGAAGAGAGTACAAATATCGGAGCAGGAACGATAACCTGCAACTATGATGGATTCAAAAAGAGCCCGACGTTTATAGGGAAGAATGTTTTCATTGGGAGTGACACAGAGCTGGTTGCTCCTGTTCGTGTGGAAGATGATGCACTAATAGGTGCTGGATCTGTCATAACAAGAGATGTTCCAAAAGGATCTTTAGCTCTTGGTAGAGCAAAACAGGTAATCAAAGAAGGTTGGGTTTATGAGAAGAGGAGGAAGAAAAAGTGAGGAGTATGACGGGATATTCAAAGGTGGTTGATGTAAAAAATGGTGTAGAAGTTTCTGTTGAAGTGAAAACTTTGAATTCAAAATATCTATCCATATCTGTATCCTCCCCGTCCTATCTTTCAGAATGCGAGATGAAGATGAACGATATCCTAGGGAATTTTATAAAGCGTGGTAAGGTCAGTGTTAGAATATATGTGAAATTTGTGGAGCCGCCAAGGATTAGTGTGGATTTTGCAACAGCTCAGGCTTATCACTCAGCGCTTGAGGATCTAGCTTCCAAGCTTAGAATACCTGAACCGGTTGGTATAGACGATCTTCTCAGATTCAAAGAGATACTCAGATTTGATTTAGAAGATGAGCAGATAGAAAAAATTTGCAGGGCAGTTTTAGAAGTTCTCAAAGAAGCTGTAAAGAGAGTAGTTGATGAGAGAAAGATAGAGGGAGAGAAGCTCAGGAAATCAATAGAAGAGTTCCTGAGCGAGATAGAGTCAAATGTGATTGAGATAGAAAAGAATTCTGAAGAGCTTCTTAGGTATTACTCAAAAGCTCTCAGAGAGAATGTAGAAAAGATAATTCCGGACGATGTCATAATCGATAAGAATATCTTAGAGACGGCGATAGCAGTTCTTGCAGAAAGAGCGGACATAAAAGAAGAGATCGACAGGTTGAAGAGCCACATTGGCAGAGCAAAACAGCTTTTGAAAGAAGATGATTCTGTAGGGCCAAGTCTTGATTTCTTGGCTCAAGAAATGCTTAGGGAATTCAACACTATTCTTTCGAAATCCAAGCTAGTTGAGATAACTGAAAAAGCGCTCAACGGAAAGATTTTGGTGAATTCTTTGAGAGAGCAAATTCAGAACATAGAATAAAGGGGGGATGGGTGTGTATGGTTTGATAAACATAGGATTTGGTAATGTCATATCAGGAGATAGGGTAATAGCTATAGTCAACCCGGAGAGTTCCCCGGTTAAGAGAATGAAAGACGAAGCCAAGGCTTCTGGAAAGCTGATAGATGCTACTTACGGTAGAAAGACAAGATCAATACTGATAACGGACAGCAATCATGTTATACTAAGTGCTCTCCAACCTGAAACAATAGCTCAGAGGTTCAAGAGTTCCATGCTGGAAATAGAGGAGATACTTGAGAAAATCAGGAGAGGTATGAGATGAAAAAACCGGTTCTTGTTGTCATAAGTGGACCATCGGGAGTTGGGAAGACGACGATAATAAAGGCTCTTCTTTCGAGAAGAGATGATGTTATATTCTCAGTTTCGTGTACCACACGTCCCAAAAGACCGGGTGAAGTTCACGGAAGGGATTACTTTTTCATAACGGAAGAGGAATTCAAATCGATGGTGGAAAGAGAGGAATTTCTGGAGTGGGCTGAGGTGCACGGATATCTCTACGGAACTCCGAGAAGGTTTATAGACAAGGCGATGAAGGAAGGTAAGAATGTTCTTTTAGACATAGATGTTCAGGGAGCCATGAAAGTAATGGAGACTTTTAAGGAGGGCGTTTTTATATTCATAGCCCCGCCAAGTGTGAAAGCTTTGGAGGAGCGGCTCAGAAAGAGAAAAACCGAGTCTGAAGATAAGATCAGAAGAAGACTTGAAGATGCGAAGTGGGAATTGGGCTTTATAGAGAAGTTCCAATACCTTATAATAAATGAGGAGCTTGACAGAGCAATATACGAACTTGACAGCATCATAACGGCTGAGGCGAAAAGAGTTAAAAGGCTTCTGGATGAGGTTGAGAGGTACAAAAAGGAGGTGCTTCAGGGTGAAGGTAGTTGACTATATGATAAATTACGATGAGTTTCTGAAGAAATATCCATACAAGTACGCTCTTCCTGTAGCTGCAGCGAAGAGAGCAGCTCAAATAAATGAGTATGCCAAACCTTTTGTTATAACGAGCGACAACAATCCTGTTTCAATAGCGTTCAAAGAAATGGAACTCGGCTATATAGCGATAAAGAACGAAGAGATTTTGAGAGCTTTGATACCAAAGGTGAAATGAGATTTACTCTGATTTTTTTGATTCTTCCTGCTTTGTTTTTTTCATATGCACATCATATAAGGGTTTTAGATTACGATGGAGAGGTTCTTCGCCTCTCCATCGACTCATTGTATGATCCTGATTGGATCAGAGCAGTACTCATAACACAGACAGGGATTGTGTTTCCTGAAAAAGAAGCGAGTGGCGTCTATGATTTTCGAATTGGAAGGAGTGATTACGCTCTAGTATCTATACAGGGATTCAGCAAAGAATATGGCCCTTTGTCAACAACCAATCCCATGTATATAGATCTCAAATCACTCTCTTTCAAACCTTTGGTCTCTGTTGTTTCAGATATAAAGGAAGACGGGGTATACAAATACATTTTGATTACAAAGGACAAAAAATGGAAAATATCTAAGATTACGCTTGATGGAGAGAAGATCAAATGGTTTGATTGGCTTGGAAAGGCTTTAACCGTTTTAAAGAGGGATTTTCCAGATGGAATGCACAAGCTCGTTGTTGATTATCAGCTTCCTTACGGAATGAAAAAATCTTTCTCATTTGATTTGTTCTCGTTCAGAGATGTTCTCACTCTTTACCGCGGAAAAACTTACCCTTACAAAATAAAGTATGTAAAGCCATACACCTACATCGTTCAACCTGGGGAGACTCTTTGGGAGATAGCAAATAGATTCAATGTGAGACTAGGGGATTTGATACTGATAAACAATATAAAGAATCCTGATAGGGTTCGCTCTGGAACTTTTCTGAGGATAGGGAAGGTGATCTTTGATAAGAATCCAACAACAGTTGTGATAAATCTATTTACAGCAAGGATGGGGGTATATTACGATAACAAACTTCTGAAAGTGTACCCTGTGGCACTCGGTAGGAGCGACTCGACTCCACCCGGAGATTATTGGATTCTCAGAAAGGTAGTGAATCCCACGCTTTACTGGTACGGTGAGATCATACCGCCTGATACTCCACTGAACGGCCTTGGAACACGGTACCTCCAGCTCTCAAAGCCTCAATACGCGATACACGGAACATCGAAGCCATGGGAGATAGGGAAAAGGATCTCGCATGGATGTATAAGGATGTTTAATCACGATGTGGAAATTCTTGACGCTTTTGCACCGGTTGGAACAAATGTGATAGTCATAAAAGAGAATGTGAAGTTTCCAGATAGACTGGAAGAGGTGTTCAGATGATGGATTGGGCTCAGAAAATTGCCGATATGATTAGAAGTAACTACATATACGATCCATGGATTGAAAATATCGATATCGAAGAAGCGCTTAAAGAGGTGGAAGAGGAGATAGCTGAGATAAGGGAAGCCATTTCAAAGGGAGATAAGGAGAATCTGAGAGAAGAAATAGGGGATTTGCTTTGGACTTCTTTCATAGTCTTTTTAGTTGCATCAAAAAGATTTTTCAATCCATCTGATATCGTGGATTCCCTTGAAGAAAAGATGAGGAGAAGAAAACCCTACATATTTGAATCAAGAAAGCCTTCTCTTGAGGAAGCGATTAGAATATGGAAAGAGGCAAAAGAAAGAGAAAAAGAGCGCCGCTGAGGCGCTCAATCTAGTTCTATTGCTTGTATTTCGTACTCTGCCATTCCAGATGGGGTCTGAACTTTGACCACATCTCCAACCCTTTTTCCGAGTATCGACCTTCCTATAGGCGAGTCCTCGCTTATCTTGTTGTTGAATATGTCTGCTTCTTGAGGTGTAACAAGTCTTATCTTGAAGTCTTCCCCTGTCTGCTTGTTTTTGAGGATCACCCAATTTCCAAGACTCACCTTGCTCGTGTCCTGACTGTCTATTATTTCAGCTGCGTTGAGTATCTGCTCTATCTCCATTATCCTGCTCCCAATTCTTCCCTGCTCGTTCTTTGCAGCTTCATACTCGGAGTTCTCTGAAATGTCCCCTAATTCTCTTGCTTCTTTTATCCTTTCGCTTATTTCGTACATAAGTTTATGTCTGAGTTCTTCGAGCTCTTTCTTGAGCTTTTCATAACCTTCTCTGGTTAGATAAACTTTCTTAATGCTCCTCTTCACGATCTTTTCCCTCCCTGAGTTCTGAAATTGTTTCCAAGAAGTGATCTATGCTATCGAATTCCCTATAAACCGATGCAAATCTCACATAGGCAACCTCATCCAAGTTTCTAAGCTCTCTGAGCACGAGTTCTCCTATGAGTGTGGTCTCAACTTCCTTCTTTCCCATTCCTTGAAGCTTTAGTATAACCCTATCCACTAGCTTTTCAACCTCGTCGTAAGGAACGGGCCTTTTCTCGCAAGCTATCATGACTCCTCTGAGTATTTTATCTCTGGAGAAACGCTCTCTTCTTCCATCTCTTTTTATCACCATGGAAGGACCCAGTTCATATCTTTCATAGGTTGTGAATCTCGCTCCGCATTTGGGGCATTCCCTTCTTCTCCTGACGACAAATCCCTCTTCTGAAAGACGTGTCTCTATAACTTTTGTGTCTTCGTATCCACATACTGGACATCTCATTTCAATCCCTCCGCAATCTTGAGGAGTTTTTTCAATCTTGTGTAAACTTTCATCTTACTCATGTTGAGAATTTCTCCGAGTTCTCTAAGACTCAGGTCTTCGTTCTCAATCCGAGCTTGCGCAACTCTTCTCAAGTCCT
Organism: Thermotogaceae bacterium; assembly: GCA_015489065.1. Classification (GTDB taxonomy): domain Bacteria; phylum Thermotogota; class Thermotogae; order Thermotogales; family Thermotogaceae; genus WGAO01. Next base: position 31,197 of record WGAO01000129.1, read on the forward strand.
CTGGAAGTGAATCCATTCCCAGCTTGTTTTCTATTTTTCTTATGGCTTCTATCTGCTTGACAATGCTTTCGGCTGATCTCGTAGCGTTAGCTGTTATGAAATTAAAGCTTCTATTTGTATCTCCTTTTGCCTCTTTTTCTCTGATAATTCTTTCCACTGTTGATGCTGATTTTGAAGCTCCCATTATGTGGAGAAGTTCCAGAATACTCGAAGACCTCTTATAGTAAAGCCGATTGCTATATCTCAACCTTACAACTTTTCCTGGAATCCCAAAGACTTCTTCCAGAGCCTTCGCGAGCTTTTCAAGCAGATCCATGTCAAAAGTTACTATTTCCAGATGATAGTGCTTCCTTGGATCTGTCATTGATCCACTTGCCAAAAATATCCCCCTAAAAAAGGCTCCAAGAATTACAGGATCCCTTCCGAGCTTTGAGAAAAGCTTTTCGTTGTCCATAATTTCTCTCCAGCTTGAGAGAACTTCTTTGTGTATCTCTATTTCCACCCTCTTCTTTTTGTCCAAATTCCTTGTGGACACCGTTAGATACTTCGAACCCGATCCGGCGAGTTCTTTAACTATTTCCACAAATCTTCTAGCGGCAGCTAGGCTGCTCAAATACACTCTTATCCCGCCACTTGGTATGTTAAACGATCCCTTTCCCTTTATGTATCCCAGGAATTCCGCTTCTGACTCTTCACCACCTGGTATATCCAGAGAAGCGAGCTCTTCTTTGACCTTCTCGGAGAAGGAAACACCTTTCAAAATTCTCACCCCGCGATTTTGATAATAGATTTTGCCAACTTTTCTGGATCGTGTCTGACTTTGAGATTTCCATCGAACGGGTCTTTTATCACCTTCAAGAAATGACCGACTATTATCTCTCTATCTATATTTTCAAGGTCGAGTTGAAGCATTTCGTATCCTTCAAGTTCGTATCTCTTTAGGACATCTTCTGGTGGCTTTCCAGAGTTTGCCACTATGAGATCAACTTTTCTCTCGAGATATTTTTCTATCTCTCCGAGATGATCTGAAAGTTTCATTCCACTTGTCTCCCCAGGTTGTGTCATCAGATTTGCTATATAAATAATATCCGCTTTTGATTCTTTTAGAGCTTCTTTCACATCTTTAACCAGGAGGTTCGCTATTACACTCGTATAAAGACTCCCAGGTCCAAGTATGACGACATCCGCCTCTTTGATGGCCATGATAGCTTCTGGAAAAGCCTCAACATCCCTATCAAGGGAAACTCTCTTTATTCTCTTTCCGCTGCTCGTTATGTTTGTCTCACCAATTATTTTGCTCCCATCATCCATCTCTGCAACGAGTCTGACAAGTTCGTTGCTTACTGGAAAGATCTTTCCCCGTATAGCAAGGAGTTCTGATAGACTTTCAATCGCCATTGAAAGGCTTCCTGTTATCATCGTAAGAGCTGCCAATATTATATTCCCAACAGCATGTCCTTTGAGACTGCCGTCCTTGAAACGGAAGTTGAATATCTTCTCAAGAAGTTCTTCGTTCTCGGATAACGCTATGAAATTATTTCTGACATCCCCAGGTGGTGGGACTTTCAGTTCACGGCGTAAAATCCCAGAGCTCCCACCTTCATCAGTAACAGCGACAATGGCTGCTATGTCAACATCGAATTTTTTCAAACCTCTAAGAAGTGTAGACAATCCGGTTCCTCCGCCAATGGCAACCACTCTCAAGATATCACTCCCAGTTCTCTGTGCTCCACTATAACATTCTCTCCTATATCTCTTAGAATCTCTCCTATTCTCTCTGCTATGTACACCGATCTGTGTCTTCCTCCACTGCATCCTATTGAAACAAACAGAGAAGTTCTCCCTTCGTTTTCGTATCCTGATTTAGCTACTTTGAGCATATTCACTATATCCTTTATGTATTTATCTATTTCTTTGTACTTCTTGAAGAATTCCTTAACTTCATCATCGAGCCCGGTTTTTGTAGAAAGCTCCGGTATGTAGTAAGGGTTTGGAAAGAACCTCGCATCAAATATGAAATCAGAGTCTGATGGAATGCCATGCTTGAATGCAAAACTTTTTATCCTGAATGTAAAGGTTGCCCTCTCTTTTGATATTTCTTCTAAAATTCTTCTGAGTCTATCCCGGAGATCTTTATGAGTCATACCGCTCGTATCTATTATAAAATCCGCTATCTCCCGGATATCTGAGAGCATTTCCTTTTCTTTTGAAATCCCTTCTTCTATTCCCATTCCCAGAGGATGAGATCTTCTTGTGAGGGAATATCTTTTGACTATATCGTCGGTGGAAGCTTCTAGGAATATGAGAATCAGCTTATCTTTAGCGCTCTTTATGTACTTAACAGGATCTCCGAATGCCTTTCCTCTCGCATCGACAACTATGGCAGCACCCGGAAACGGTGATTTTGATACCAAGTCGTAAATGGAATCTATGAGAATCGGCGGGACATTATCCATACAGAAGTATCCGGAGTCTTCAAAGAATCCGAGTGCAGTGGATTTACCTGATCCCGACAATCCGGATATTACTATGAGATTTTTCATCGATATCCACCTGCCGATACTTCAAATTTACATCGCTTAAAATTCCGAATTTTTGGACTTTTTTTCTAAAGGAATCCAGATTCGATGTCACGAGTATCTCGATCTCGCCCGATCCTGATTCATCATACGCTGCCAGTTTTTCCACAATTCTATCTGATGGATCAAGAACTCTGGTCTTCAGGACTTCCTTGAAAATGTCTGAAACCAGAGAAAAATGTGTACATCCCAAGATAACTTCATCGCATTTGAATATTTCATCGTCAAGAGATTTCTTTAAGACAGATTTTATGAAGTCTTTATCGTTCATGTTTTTCTCTACGATGGATACCAGATTTTGAAGTGATCTTTGAACTACTCTTTTTCCTTTTAACCTCTTAGCGTATGATCCCAATTTCACAGTAGCCTCAGTGGCTATGACTCCGATCTTTTCCTTTTTGATCATATCCACCCCAGAATCTATTATACTGATGTAGGGAATGGATATGTTCATATCCGTAGCAACTGAATCTGCTGTATTGCATGCTGCTACTATCAAGTTCGCTCCGAAAGATTGGAGAATTTCGATATCATCTCTGACAATCTCTTTAAGATCTTTGTATCTTTTTGTTCCAAATGGAGCTCTTTTGGTATCTGCAAGGTAGAGGTAGTCGAATTTTGGGAATCTCTCAATGAGTTTTTTCAATACCGCTATTCCACCAATTCCAGAATCAAAGAGTCCTATCTTCAACCAGACCACTCCTTGAGCTTTGACAAGAGCTCTTCTATCTTCTCTTCCAGTTTTACTCTCTCTAAAATTGAATTTGTTAGAGCCAAAAAGAGAATCTCTTCCATCGAATACTCTCCCACATACTTCTCAAGTCCGTTTAATGAATCTTTTATCTCCTTTTTCACCTTTTCGACGACTTCTTCCGGTTCATCAGTGATCAATGAAAAATCTCTTCCCGCGAATTCAACCTTTATCTTCCGCATCCCAAATCATCTCCTGATCCGATGTGGAGGAGAGGAGTTTTTGAAGCCTTGAAACCAATTTATTCAGTGATTTCTGCTGCTCTTCAAGAAGTATCTCAAGCTCTCTTTTCTCCTTCTCCAGCTTCTCTATGGTTTTTCTTTGCTCCTCTATCTCCTTCCAGAGCTGCTCGTTCTCTTCTTTGAGAGAACTGTATTCCTCTATGAGTTTCTCAACATAGTTCTCTATCTCTCTGATAACCTCCACTCTGATCACCTCTCCCTTGGGGATATCTTAGCATATCGATGATATACTCTCAGTCGAGGGGTGATCAAGTTGAAACTTTTTCTCTTTGATGGGACTGCTATAGCTTACAGGGCTTTTTTTGCGATAGATACTTCTCTTTCCACGAGTTACGGTGTTCCAACAAATGCCACGTATGGTGTTGCAAGGATGATGACGAAATTCTTGAAGGAACACCTAAAGAAAGGGTCAGATTATGCGGCTTTCGTGTTGGATGCTCCGCAGAAAACCTTCAGACATGACCTTTTTGAGATGTACAAATCCCACAGACGCCCCACACCAGATTCTTTCAAAATTCAGATTCCCTATATAAAGGAACTAGTAAATGCCATGGGAATAAAGGTCTTGGAGATACCTGGATACGAGGCTGATGATGTTATAGCGACCCTTGCAATCAGAGGAAAAGAGCACTTCAACGAGGTGATTGTTGTAACTGCTGATAAGGATATCCTTCAAATAGTAGATGAAAAGATAAAGGTTTGGAGAATAGTAAAAGGGATAAGCGAGTTTGAAGTTTATGATGAGAAGAGGGTTAAAGAGAAGTTTGGGGTGCCCCCAAGCGGTATACCACATCTTTTAGCGCTTATGGGGGATGCTGTTGACGATGTTCCAGGGATCAAGGGGATAGGAGAAAAGACCGCAAAGAATCTCGTTCAGAGATTTGGAGATCTGGATTCGATATACGAAAACCTGAATTCTCTATCGCAGCGTGAGAGGAAACTCCTTGCAGATGGAAAAGAAGATGCTTACAGAAGTTTGGAGCTGGTCATTCTAAAGACCGATATGAACTTGAATCTGAAATGGGAAGATCTCATATACATGGGATACGATGAGAAAAAACTCCTTGAGATACTTAAAAAATTGGAATTTTCCTCGATAATGAGAGAGTTAGGACTCCAAGAGAAGGTTGAAAGGGATTACAAAACTATCGAAAGTGAGGGAGATTTTGAAAGGATCATCTCTGAGATCTCCGGAAAGGTGGTATCCATAGATTTAGAAACCACTTCTCTCGATCCGATATCTGCTGAAATAGTTGGGGTGTCTCTAAGCTATGAAGAAGGGAAGGCTTTCTACATTCCTGTCTCACACAAATCCGGGAAAAATGTTAGCAAGGATATCGTGATCAAAGGATTGAGAAGGATATTTGAGAGCTCTCAACTAGTTGGACAGAATATAAAATATGATCTTTCTGTACTTAAAAGTGCTGGTGTAGATCCCGTGACTCCATATTTTGATACGATGGTAGCTGCTTGGCTTTTGAACCCGGATGAGAAAAGGTTCTCTTTAGATGAACTTGCGATGAGATTTCTAGGGTACAAGATGATCTCCTATGAAGAAGTTGCGCCCCCTTCTCAGGAGCTTCCCTTATTTTCCGGTAATTTTTCCGATGTTCCGACAGAGAAAGCATCTGAGTATTCCGCCGAGGATGCCGATATAACCTATCGTCTGTATTTGAAGCTTTCAAAATCTGTAGAGAAGATGAAG
>WGAO01000130.1 GCA_015489065.1 Thermotogaceae bacterium
GTAATAGCGGCGTGGATAGAAGCGAACGTAACGCTGAAGATAGCTAGGGCAATGCTTAAGTCAAAAGGTATTTGAAGACTTTAGAAGAGTAAAATTTATGGGAAAGGTTATAGAAGTCATATATGAGAACGGAGTATTTAAACCCGTAAAAAGGGCAACTTTACCGGAAAAGACACGGGGAAAGGTGATAATAGAAGAAAAGTTAATGGGTGATATTGAAGAGATATCCAAGAAAGTAGAGGAAGTTCTAAAAGAAACAAAGATTGAAGGAGATCCTTTAGAAATTTTGCTCGAAATGAGGAAAAGACCATGGGATTGACGATCGACACAACCATTTTAGTTGATTTTTTCACGAAAAGGTATGCTGAAAGATACGAGAAATCCAAAGCGTCGTTAAAGGAAGCTAAAGGTAACCAGTATACTGCCCAAAACTGATTTTAGCTGAAATTTCCGGCGTCCTCGTTAGATACAATGTCAAATTGGCAGATCTCGGCTACGATTTTGTTCTTAAAAATTTTAATCTGATCAGGGAGGACGAAATATTCGACGTCGTCCTCGAAATTTGTAAAAATACGGGATCGAGGGCTGTAGATGGATATTTCATAGCCACAGCAAAGCTAACGAACTCTATTCTAATAACGAACGATAGGGTTATGGTAAAAACGCCAAGAAAGCTGGTATTGAGGCTTATTATCTCATCGAAGAGTTTAATGAGGCTGTAAACAGATGAGAGAATTACAACGGTGGAGAAAACAGACGAAGGTAGAAAGCAGATATACTGCTGGCTAACAGAGATAAGGAAAGAATGTTTTGAATCCTGAAAATAAAACTGATCCTTCTCCTGTCCATAGCAAGCTTTGCTTGTGTACTGATCGAGCTATACTGGTTTGTTTCATCTACAGATATAAACCGCCAGCACCGATTTCAGTCCCAGCTCCTACAGAGGTTTCCCTGAGACTACATCAAATCCTGCACCAGTATCCAGCAGCTCGGGAGCTGTCACATGCAGCCCGGTTCATTTATTGATTAGCACGGTTTTAATTCTGATTGGATTATTTTTGCTGTATTGTATACGATCAATACCTTTTGCTATTTGCAGTACTCAGCGTAACTCTGTAATTTACTGTCTGCAGAATGTAAACAGCAAAACGTTAAATAGTCCTTAACTTTTCCGGCACTTATGGAGTTCTCCCGCGGAAAGACTATCGCCGAAAAGATTCTCTCAATCGCATCAGGAAAAGACGTTAAAGCTGGCGATTTCGTGCTCGCAGAGATAGATAGGGCGATGGTACATGACATAACAGCTCCTCTCGCAATAAAGGCCCTCGAAAGGATTACCGGAAACAGGAGGGTAAAATGCCCGGAAAGAGTTGTAATGGCATTCGACCATCAGGTTCCGGCAGACAGCGTTAACGCTGCTGAAACCCACAAAATGCTCAGACGTTTTGCTGACGAAAACGGCATCCTGAACTACGACGTCAGGGAGGGTATAGCCCACCAGATTATGGTTGAAAAAGGACATGCCTTACCCGGACAGCTGATAGTGGGAGCTGACAGCCACACGTGCATGTACGGAGCTCTGAACTGCTTCTCAACTGGAATAGGATCAACCGACATGGGATTCGTTTTTGCGACCATGAAGCTCTGGTTTAAAGTCCCTGAGACGATATACTTCGAGGTAAGTGGAAAGCTCGACAGGTACGTGTGTGGTAAGGATGTCATACTCAAACTCATAGGCATGGTCGGAGCTGACGGAGCAAACTACAAAGCGTGCGTTTACGGTGGGAAAACTGTAAGAAAAATGGGGATGAGCGACAGGCTTACAATGTGCAACATGGCAATAGAAATGGGCGGTAAGGCTGGAATTGTCGAATTCGACTCCGTTACGGAAAGATACCTGAAGGAAATAGGAGTCGAGGAGTACAGCCCCGTTCAGATGGATGAAGATGCGAAGTACGATAGAGTCGAACTTGACGTAACGGGAATGGAACCACAGGTGGCCAAGCCTCACAGAGTTGACAATGTTTGTGGTGTTTCCGAAGTCGAAGGGATGAAAGTCAATCAAGTCTTCATAGGTTCATGCACCAACGGCAGGTACGAGGATCTGAAGGTGGCTGCTGAGCTGCTTGAAGGTGAGAGCGTTGCGAGAGGCGTCAGGCTGATAGTCATACCTGCTTCGAGGAGCATATACAGGAAAGCTTTAAAGGATGGGCTGATCGATGTTTTCGTCGATGCAGGAGCTCTCGTCGAATTCCCCTGCTGCGGTCCGTGCATGGGCGGAAGTTTTGGCCTCATAGCGAGTGGAGAGGTGAGCGTTTCAACGTCAAACAGAAACTTTATAGGAAGACAGGGAAGCCCGGAAGGGTTGATATACCTAGTTTCGCCAGCCACAGCCGCTGCAACGGCAATATATGGAGAGATAACAGATCCGAGAAAGATTTGACGGGCAATGCTGAACTCGACAAAAGTATTCGAAGAACTGGAATAACTCGGCGTCATGATAAGATAAAAACAGTATACGAAGCTTTTGAGTCTACGTTAATTTACAATATGTTAATGTTTATAAGGAAGTGGAAATAAAAGAGCGTTTCCAGCCTCTCTCAGTTTTTCGAAGGTTGTCTTTTTGGGTTTCTGAGGTTGTAAACAACCCTTAGCGCCTCATCTAAGAAGTGGGCCCGGAGGGATTCGAACCCCCGACCGTCCGGTTATGAGCCATTTAAAGTAAAAATAATTAGATTTTCGGAAATAGATAAAGAAGATTTCTGGAAATACTTAATAGAGGAACGAAATGTGAGTACTAAATGGGCAAAGACAGTTGTTAGAGTTCTTGAAAAATACGTCGATAAAATCGATCTTGAAAATCTGAGAAAAGCATTCTACGATTGCACGAACAAGAAAGACTTTGTGTTGGCAGTTAGGGATTTGATCCATTATTTAGTCGATAGGAGAAAAATGGATAGACCAACGGCGTTAGACATCCTCGGAGCTCGATTTCTAAAGCCGATAAAGTCAAAGAGAAGGGAAATCTATTTTAAGGATTCTGAGATAGTTGAGGGTTTAAAGTTGATCAGAAACAAATGGGATGACGACACAGTCATGCTCTACAAATTCTTATGCTACACAGGATTGAGATTAACTCATGCCGTCAGAACACTTGAAACATTTGATAAACACAACCTAGAGCTATACAGTAAGGTTGCAGTTTATCCAATGAGCCATGTTGTGATCAGAGAAGAGAAAAAAGCCTTTGTTTCCCTCATGCCGGCAAAGTTTGCTAAAAAGCTGAGACCTCTAAAGTATAAGCTTAGGATATCCCCATGGAGTGATAGAATTAATCCGAGAAGATGGAAACTTCCTGTGGATTCAAGAATTGACGCAAATACTATACGAAAGTGGCACATGAACTTCTTGATAAGGCACAAGATTGATTTTGGTTAACTTCATTCAGGAAAGATTCTAAAGATATTGGAAGTGCAAGGTATCTTCAAAAGAGAGGGTAAATAGAGGCATACGCTTAGGTCGTTGATAGATTCTCAATTTTAACTTACAATTTTTGCTATTATTGGAACTTAAAGTTAGTTTCACGTTCCTAAGAATTGGAAATGTGCTATGATATGTCATACATCAAAAACTTTTTAAAAATTTAAATTTCTTTACGAGATCCTACGATTAAGAAGTTTCGCAAAAATGATATATACGAGATAGAACCATAATAATTATAATTAATATGGTGGTTGGTATGAGGTTAGAAAAATTGGCAAGTTTTGTAAAAACATTAGAAGATTTAAATATTTACAAGTAATAGAGTAAGCTTTGTATTTTGGTATTGGTTTAACATCCAAGCTACACTTACAAATAAAGTTCGATAGCCAAGACATAGCGGAATTTAGATTATCTGAATAATATTCTAAAATTACCATACAAAATTCCCCAACAACCATTTGAGGAACAATTACATCATATTTCCCAACATACCTACTTTTTAATATATTTAAATTGTGTTTTGCCAAATCTCTTATATCTGGTTTTAATTTTCCAATATGCAGTTCAAATTTTACCCAATCAATTAGCATACTCGTATCAATATACATTGTTGGTCGACCCATTATTTGGGAGATCAAATTTGCATCTATTAAAATTTTATCCTCAATTATACAATTTGTTACAGATGAAGTAAATGGACTGTCAAGATAAACACCTCCAGTAGTTATAGAATGCCACAAAACTCTCCCAACGAGTTCTGGACAAAATCAAAAGAACTTTTAAGGAATCGATTCTAGAGTCTCTTTGACCTTTCATTTAGATGAGAAAAGATTTTCTCTATAGCATTTATCAAACGTCTCATGTCTGTACTTCAATCCTAATCTTTGTAAAGCCCACAGATACCAGTATCCTCTATCAACGATGATTTCTGGCTTGTTTTCGTGCTTAAGACTTCTCTCAAAACGTAAGCTTCAAAGCTTCCTTCAGAGGTTCATACACTCCATAGTATCAACATCTATTGCGGCCAACAAGTTAAGTTTTCACCAGCCTGATTTTTGTTTCGTCTACTGCTATTAACCTTCTTTCCTTCTTTCTTGGCTGTATTAAGACTTTCTTAAGCCTGTGATAATAGATTCTAACCGATTCGTGACTAATCTCCTCAAAAAGTGATAGGAATTCACTCGTTTTCCTTAAAGACCGAAGAAGTATAATAGTCCAGTAATACTTTTATCTCTACCCTTTTCTTATTCCTTCGAAGCTTGTAGCCTTAACGTAGTCCACTAACTGCCTTAGTGTGGGTTGCATATCTTTTATTTTAGTTATTTTAGTTTTGTTTATTTTTTATTCCTATTCTTGACACTCTCTATTATTGAACTAAAAACTTGGAGGGAAAAAGAAGCAAAGACACTCATTGCTATTTGTTTGATGTATAGTATTGTGGAGCAAATGTTTTAATGTATCCTGAGAATTCTGAGTGGGGGGTAATAATGGCAACGCTGGGTAATTTTATTGATACAGGGACTCAATCTCAGGAGCTTACACGTGAGTTCGAGAATCAGCTATGGAAGGCCGCAGACAAGCTGAGGAAGAAAGTGGAAGTACATCAGTACAAATACATAGTTCTTGGATTAATATTTCTGCGTTATCTTTCTTACGCCTTCTACGAGAGGAGGGAGGAGTTAAAAAAGTTGTTTGCCGACGAAAAAAGCGATTATTACATTGATGATGAGGAGCTGAGAGAACTTGCTCTGGAAGATGAAGACTACTATCTCGAAGCAGGAATCCTATACATTCCAGAGGAGGCGGGATGGGAGTATCTTGTAAAAAATGCGAATCAACCGAATATAGCCGAGATTATAGAGAACGCAATTGAAATGCTTGAAGAGAAATATCCGAAGCAGCTCAGAGATGTTATTCCCAAGGTTTATACGAGTTCCAATCTGGATCACTACGATCTCTCCTATCTGATCAACCTGTTCTCGAAGATAAATTTTGGCTACGACCACAAAGCCAGAGACCTTTTCGGCAGGATTTACGAGTACTTCCTTGGCAAATTTACCGAGATTGAAGGGAAAAGAGGAGGTAAGTTCTACACACCTCGTTCACTAACAAAGCTGATAGTTGAAGTTCTTGATATAAAAGGAGGAAGAATGTTCCATCCCGGGTGTGGAAGTGGAGGTTTTTTCGTTTCTGCAATAGAAAAGCTTGAAAGAGAGGGCATAGACAGGTTCAAACTGCAGATATACGGGCAGGATTCGGATCAAATGGCATGGAAGCTGACGAAGATGAACCTAGTTATTAGAGGAGTTGAGGGTGACATAAGAGTTGGTGATAGCTACCATGACGACAAGTTTTACGACATGAGATTCGATTTCGTAACATCAAATCCACCATTTAACGACAGCGAGTGGGGAGCTGAGAGAATAAAGCCAGATGATCCGAGGTTGAGAGTTAACGGGTTTAAGGTTCCTGTTCCTCCCAACAACAATGCCAACTACATGTGGATTCTGCACTTCATCTATCACCTTGCCCCAAAAGGAAAGGCGGGCTTTGTCATGGCAAATGGTGCATTGTCTGCTGGAGGGGTGGAAGGGGAGATAAGGAAGGCCATAGTTAGAGCAGATCTTATTTATGGTATTGTTGCCTGCCCACCCAAGCTCTTCTACAATGTGTCTCTTCCCGTTTCACTCTGGTTTGTGAGGAAGGAGAAACCGGAGCACATGAAAGGGAAAGTTCTCTTTATTAATGCAAAGGATCTATACACCCCAATTTCAAGAAGGCAGAACGAGATGAGAGATGAGCATATAGCAAGGATTGTGGAGAAGTTCAGGCTTTTTGAGAATGGAGAGCTGGATAAGATAGATGAGGTGGGATTTGCCAAGGTTGCTGCTATAGATGGTGTGGCAAAGAATGGCTACGTTCTTACTCCGGGAAGATATGTCGGGGTTAAGTTTGATCTTGATGATGAGAGCTTTGACGAGAAGATGAGGGTTTACAGTGAAGAGCTTTCAAAGCTGTTGAAAGAGGAGGAGGAGCTAACGAGAAAAGTTAAGGGAGTTATGAAGGGTTTAGGATATAAACTGGAGGGGTAAGTTATGCTTGAAATCACTTTGAGAGAGCTACTCAATAAAGTGTATAAAGGTGAGATCGTGCTACCCGATTTTCAAAGAAGCTTTGTTTGGTACCCTGAAGATGTCAGAGAACTTCTTGTTTCCGTACTTGGAGATTACTTCATAGGTTCCATCTTATGGCTGGAAGAAATTATGAGAGACGAGACGCCTTTTGCGCTCCGATTGATTGAGGGAGTCGAGAAAGTAAATCCTCATGCAGGAGTTCAGTCAGTTGTTAAGGTAATTCTTGACGGGCAGCAGAGGATAACCTCACTATTCTATGCCTTTTATCAGCCTAATATGAAATTAAGGGATTCAAAACATCCCCACAAGTTCTACCTTGACATTGAAAAAGCTTTAAATGGAGAGTGGGATGATGCTGTAATAAGTGTGAGCACTTTCTATAAGAATAAAATTAGAGAATTAGATAATAGTCAGAATATAGTTTCTCTTGTAGACCTGCTGGATGTTGGAAAAATTGCGATGAAGTATGGATCAGATCCAAGATTACCTGAAATTGTCGATTTGGTAGATAGAGTTGTTAACAAGTATAAGATTCACGCGGTACCACTGCCGAGGGATACTGATCTTGAAAAAATTGTTGAAACTTTTGAGAGGATTAATAGAACGGGACTTCCTTTGTCAGTTTTTGACTTGCTGACTGCGAAGTTATATAATAATGAAATAAAACTTGGAGATCTTTTGGCAGAAGCTAAACAGAAGTTTAACGTAGTCAAAGACATAAAACCTGAGATCATATTGAAGACTATAGTTCTTATTAGGGGTTATGAACCTAAAAGAGCCAATATATTAAAACTATCTCATAAGAACTTCGAGAAAGATTGGTGGACCGCCTGTGAAATGCTTGAGCTCGCTTATAGGCGGGTAACTGATGTTAAAAACGGGTATGGAGTACTTGACTTCGATAACTGGATGCCATATACCACGATGTTAGTTCCGATGGCTGCTATGATTCACTTTCTTAAGACAAACGGTTTGGATACTAGCGAGAATTATGAAAAAATAGACCGCTGGTACTGGACCTCGGTATTTTCCCAGAGATACGACCAAGCGGTAGATACAAAAGCATTCAAAGACCTTAAAGACTTTAAGGAATGGGTTAAATCTGGGAAAGTTCCTGAAATAATCGAGAAGTTTAACCCCTCTGAAGTTGATCTCGATGTAGAAAGCATGTCTTCAGCTATCCATAAGGGGGTGCTTTGCCTTATTGTACTTGCTGGTGCATTAGACTTCCAAACTGGACAGTCACCTCAGTTTGAGATAGAAAAAGTGCAGATTGATCACGTATTCCCTAAGTCAATATTTAGGGACAACAGGGTGCTGGTCAAAACAATAATTTCAACAAATCAGAAAAAGTTAGCAAAGAAACCTTCTAAGTACTTCGGGGAGCTCGTGAGTGCAAAGGGTGCGGAAAAAGTCAAAGAAATTCTAAAAACCCATTTAATCCCGGAAGAAGCCTTGGATTGTTTGTTGAATGATAATTTAAATTGTTTTGTTAAAAAGAGAAGAGATACGATCATTGAGGAAATAAAGCGAAGAGTCATTGTTGAGAGTATCGGGAGGGAGTTAGCATAGTAAAAGTCCTGAATAGACCATAACGGGGGAAAGGTAATGTACGAAAGAGAACCAAATAAAATTATGAAAAACCTCGATGAGGTAATTCAGATACTGAAGGAGAACGATAGAATTCTGAAAGAGAGGTTTAAGGTTAAAAGTATAGGCGTATTTGGCTCTGTAACGAGAGGGGAGCAGAAAGAGACGAGCGATGTTGATGTTATTGTGGAGTTCTTCGAGCCAGTAGGCTGGGAGATAGTAGATTTGAAAGAATTTCTTGAAGAGTTGTTGGGAGTAAAGGTGGACATCGTAACAAAGAATGCTGCAATGAGAAAGCCCTTGTTGTGGAAATCCATAGAAAGGGAGGTCATTTATGTCTAAACGAACTCCAGAGCTGTTCATTCAGGATATGCTTGAGGCTATAGAGAAGATTGAAAAATATACCTCCTCAATTGAAGATTTGGAGGATTTTATGGGAAAAGATATTGTTGTTGATGCAGTTTTAAGGAATCTCGAAATAATAGGAGAAGCTGCAAAAAACATTCCCGAAGACCTTCGCTCGAAATACAGAGAAATTCCATGGAACAGAGTTGCTGGTTTGAGAAATGTTGTTATCCATGGCTATTTTGCAGTAGATCTCGAAATTGTATGGGTGATAGTAAAGGAACAACTGCCAGAGCTTAAAGAGGTTTTGCTGAAGATGATGGAAGGGCTGGAAAAATCAAAGACAGATAAGGAGGATCAGTTATGAGAAAATCCGTCAAGATTAAAGCTTCGCCACATCTATTGAAAAAACTTAGAGAAAATTCAGGGTATACAGAAGAAGAACTGGCAAACAGGCTTGGTGTGACGGCTGAAAAAATTGTAAAGGTGGAGAAGGGAGAAGATAGTTTTACTGTAACCCAGATAAAGAAGCTTGCAGACATCTACAAAGTTCCTTTAGCGGCTTTCTTTTCAAAAGAAGTTCCGGATGTCCCGTCTCTTCCGGACTACAGAATAAACAGAGAGAAAAAATTGAATCCAGAAGTTTTTGTTGCAATAAGGAGAGCAAAGTATCTTTCGGAAGAGGTTAGGGAATTGAGCGGTAAGAAGAGTGAGATCCCGTCTTTTCCTGACAGCTCTCCGGAAGAACTGGCAAAGAAATTCAGAGAGTACTTGAAAATTGAAGCTCCAAAGTTCAAAAGTCCAAATGAAGCTCTTGAATTTTATAAAAACATACTGGAGGGCAGGTTGGGTATAATGGTTGTTGAATACCCCCTAAAAGCAGAAGACGTTAGGGCCTTCAGTCTGCGTTCGGAGCTTTCGGTAATTGTTCTTAATGAGTCTGATGAGCCACAGGTAAAGCTTTTTTCCCTATTTCACGAGATAGCACATTTACTCAAGCATGGTAACGGAATATGTTCAATAGATGTATCTGAGGAGAGAGATGAGATTGAGAGATTCTGTAATAAGTTTGCAGCCGAGTTTTTAGTTCCTTCGAATGACTTGAAAAGGAGAGTTGAGAACAGGGAGCTTTCAAACAAGGAGATTTCGAAGCTTGCAAGGCTTTATGGGGTAAGTATGCAGGTTATGATGCTCAGACTGTTTGACCTGAGATACATTACGAGAGATGATTATTACAGGTTTAAAGAGAAGTTTGACGAATCAAAATTAAAGAGAAAAGGTGGCAGAAGGGACTGGGAAAAAACGTATTCTAATAGAGTGGGGAAGATGGCTCTGTCTGAGGTTAGCAGAGCTTATAGAAAAGGAGATATCAGCTTCTTCGAGGCTGTAAAAATACTTGACGTGAATACAAAATATGCAGAAAAGCTCCTTGGGTGAGTAGGCTTGACAGATAAATATGTCATTGATTCAAGCACAATAATCGATTTATTTCGATGGTATCCTCCAGATATGAAGATTTTTAAGCCAATATGGGATAAAATTGAGCAAATCGCCAAGGGGGGCGTTCTGGTTTCGCACTATGAAGTGCATCGGGAGATAGAAAGGAAAAGTGACATGGCCGGTGAATGGTGCAAAGATCACAGGGATATCTTCTTTGACCTTGATGAGGAGCAAATAACAATACTGGATGAAGTTAGAGAAAAATATGACGAAGATTACTGGAATAGGAAAGTAACACAGCCCAACCCGTGGGCTGATCCATGGCTTATAACTCTTGCGATACAGCTGAGAAGAAGGGGAGAGATGCTTGGAATGAATACGGAAGTAAAAATCGTAACGCAGGAGAATAAGAATAAACGAAATAACATTCCGGCAATAGCAAAAAAGTTTGGCATTGAATCTTTAAAGCTGCTTGAGTTTTTCCGGGATATTGGCATAAAGTAAGGGTGGTGACATGTATAGGTTAAAGGAAGATTTAAATTTGAGGTGATAAAAATGGCAGAGAAAGATATTTTCAGAAAGGCGTTTTCACAGTGTTTAGAGGAACTGGGTATTCCCAATATTGCTATCTCTCTTCAGAAATGCGATTTTGAAAAAATACGAAAAGCTCATAATTCTGTTCACGAATTAATGATAATACCAACACATTTAATAGGTTCCAGTGAAGATTTCCAAGCAAAATCAGCATATCTTCTGTATTACAATGAAGCTTTCGATCAAGCACACAGATCTTTATTAGAGGCACTTTCAGGGTATTACAATGCTGCTTACACATTACTGAGAAATACGCTGGAGTTGATTTTAAAGGGTGCTTTTTGGGAGTGCATGGCTCATAAGAAATACAGGGGTAATGCAGAAGTTATCAGGAAAGAGAGGGCTAAAGTTGAGAACCACAAGATTTCGCTCGTAGATTGGCTGAATGAACTCATTAAGCAGAAACCTTCGATAGTAGATGAGTTGGAGAAAACCTCTGCAGGGATTTATGATAAAATTTCGCCACTTTTTGAAGATGAAACTCTTAGAAAGATCATTCCAAATGTAAGATCAATTGTTGAGCAGCTTTCAGATTGGGGAATATTTGATCCAATTCAGGAGATTGTAGATCCTGTGGAGTATGTTTACGACTTTTATTATAGAGAACTATCGGCAGATGTTCATGTGGCACCAGATAAAACAAACATTGGTAGAAGACTCCTTGCTGAAAAAGAATTGTTTGAAATTGAAGTCATACCAGATGAGCTGAATAAGTATGCTGAAGATCTACATAGAGTGATAGATATTGGAATGGTTATCGAACTAAATATAATGGAAGACCTCATAAATGAGGAGTCAAAGAAATGGCTTAATGAAAGATTAGTTGTGATAACGGAGTTGGAACTGAATTACGCATCCACAAAGATTGTGGGAATGCCAAAGAGATGAAAGGTGGTAAAAATGCTAAAGTTCAGATGGGAAACTGAGTTCAGGGAGACAGAGACCGGGAAGATTCCGAAGGATTGGGAGGTTAAAGAACTCGGAAAGGTTATTAAAATTAATAAAAAACCGAGAAATACTGAAAAAAAGCCAATCGCATTCATCAGTATGGAAAACATTCCTGAAAATAGTCTTTACCCAAAATTTGAAGTGAAGAATCCAAATGAAGTAAAAAGCGGAATTGAGGTTTTCCCAGGTTCATTACTATTAGCTAAGATAACTCCATCGTTTGAGCATGGAAAAAGCTGTATTGTTCCAAAAGAAAGTAATTATAAGTGGGTAGCCACGACTGAAGTCTTTTCAATCCTTCCAAAAGACGATATGGTAGATTTACTTTACCTGTTCTATTTCTTTAAGATTCCAGCTATTAGAGAAGGATTGCAATATACTATGACTGGTACAAGTGGGAGGCAACGTGTGCCCAAAGACGCTTTAGAACAATTGGAAATCCCTTACCCACCCCTAGAAGAACAAACCCGCATCGCAACCGTCCTTTCTTGGTTTGATGATCTAATAGAGAACAAGAAAAAGCAGAACGAGATTCTGGAGAAAACAGCGATGGCGATATTCAAGAGCTGGTTTGTGGATTTCGAGCCTTTTCAGGATGAGAAATTCGTTTACAGCGAGGAGCTAGGTATGGAGATTCCGGAGGGGTGGGAGGTAGATTTTACTACAAAATTTATCGATTATAATCCACCCCTTAAACTAGAAAAAGGTAGGATTTGTCCGTTCGTAGAGATGAAAGACGTTAATACAGATTCTTTGGTTTGTGAATTTAGCTTTAAAGAATTCTTTGGCTCAGGAGTTAGATATCGTGGTGGAGATACTTTAATGGCTCGTATAACACCTTCATTGGAACATGGAAAAACAGCTTATGTTTGGTTTATCTCAGAAAATGAGAAAGGATTTGGGACAACGGAATTTTTTGTGTTACATCCAAGAAAACCTTGGCTTAGGGAATTTGTATATCTACTTGCAAAAAACGACGAATTTAGAGAAGTAGCCATTAACAGCATGTCTGGAACATCTGGAAGACAAAGAGCAGATGTGAATGCTTTAAAAAACTATTTAATACCTATCCCTCCAGAACCAATCCTCCAACGCTTCCACTCTCTCGTCGAACCTCTCTTCCAGAAAATAATAAACAACCAGAAGCAAATCCTCACGCTAAGGAAAATTAGGGATACTTTATTACCTCAACTCGTGTTTGGCAGGCTGAGAGTTGAGGAGATATGAAAGAAAAGCCCGTTAATATAATTAGATACTTGCTTGAAAAGCA
>WGAO01000131.1 GCA_015489065.1 Thermotogaceae bacterium
TCGGTGGTATATCTTTCAAGAAATCCGTATCCTTTATCTTGAGTATTCCTATGTTCTCCTTAAGATCCTTGTCTGTAGATCCGACAAGTCTGAGAATCTTTCTCTCTTTCTCATAAACAAACAGAGAGACCTTTTCACAGCCAGATCTCTCCGAGAACATCATAGCTATCTCATCCATCGATTTACCCTCATAGCCACTCTTGAGAAACTCGTTGACGCAGCTAAATACCTTCCATGTCATTCCATTTTCCATTCTCCCACCAGCTTCTCCATATCTTTCTTTATCCAATTCAAATGACTTCCTTTCCAGAAAACCTTCCCGCACCTTGGACATACTTTGAAACTTTCAATTGTTTTGTAAACATACTCTGGAACCTTATCCTTCACTTCGTCTGGCTCCGCATCGATCAAAGGCTCATTACACTCTACACACCTCGTAAACGGCTCTATTTCATTGTAAAGCTTTAGATCCATCATGAGTTTTCTGAGTTGTGCTCTCCAATTGTCATACTCAACATAATAAGCACTAACTCCTTTTGCAAAAGCTCTTCTGTAGACCTCTTTGTCACGAGTCAACAAGATTCTATCCTTTGAAATTTCGAATATCTCATCTTCGTCAATTTCTGGATAATAAACCGTATCAAAACCAAGGAGTCGCAATTTTCTCGCCAGCTTTCCGAGCATTCTATCACAGAAAAACCTGTGTTTACTTTCCTCCAACACTCATCCCCCTGACGAGCACCGTAGAACCCGAAACAGGGCCGTAGTGATTGTAGTCGTCTGCCACCATTTCAATCGCCGAAAGAAGTTCTGAGAGAGTCCCAGACAGAGCCATACCTCTTATAGGTTTTACAAACTCACCATTTTCTATGAGCTTTCCAGATATCTGGATAGAGAATCTTCCGGATACAGGATCGGATGTGTGAACTCCCATGACATTTTCGACATATATTCCCTTATCTACAGATGATATTATCTCTTCTCTTTTCGAATTTGCTACCAGATGCAGATTCACAGGAGATATACCAGGAGACGATTTAAAAGACCTGACGAAGGCATTTCCCGTAGGCTTCATGTTGAGTTTCCTTGCGCTGTAGAGGTTATGAAGGAATGACTTCAGAACTCCGTTTTCAACTATTGCAAACTTTCTTGTATTCGTACCTTCAGAATCAAACGGTATCGAACCCAATTTCTCAGGATCCCTTGGATCGTTCATCAGGGTGAGGTTCTCAGAAAAAAGTTTTTTTCCGATATCTTCAGGCTTTAAGAAAGAAGCCCTTTTGTAGATGTTTTCACCTGAAAATGGAATGTAAGCGTAAAAGACAATCATCGCTATTGCATCGGGATCGAACACTATGTCATAAATTCCCGTCTTTTCAACCTCAGCTCCCAAACCTTCCACAGCACTCTTTGCCGCTAGTCTTGCAACCTCTAAAGGGCTTAATTCTTTAAGATTCCTCCCACCTTTCATTTTGTATCCCATACTCCCACCACTTTGATCCACAGCGCTGCACATTATAGATGCGCTCGCCTCAGAAAATTTCACTCTTTTCAAAACTCCCTTTGTCGTCCCCACAACTTCTTCCACAACAGATATACCAACAGAAGCTGATCTCACGAATTTTACCCTTTCGTCAAACTTTCTAGCCTCGTCCACCATGGAAAGAGACATCTCCTTCAGATCCGCAAGATCCACCTTTTCAACAGATTCATCATACAACCCCGTAATCTCTTCGTAATCTTTCTCGTCAGACACGACATTTCCATCATCTGGCTCCATGAATTTTGCGAGATCAAGTGCTTTCTTTACGCCATTCTTAATATCTTCCTCGCTAGGATTCGCAAGAGACACCACTGCTTTTCTTCCATCCTTTATAACAACTATTCCAAGACCGTCCCGTGCTCTTTCCAGTATCCTTTCAGGTCCCTCCATCGTTGAGGATACCGATCTGTTCCTTTCAATATATCTATAAACCAACCCTTCAGCTTTGCTCCTCTTTATTAAATCAAGAGTCATTTCTACCATATCAATTCCCCCTTTCTTTGTGAATTCTACCAGAATAGGGTGTAGAATTTCACAGATGATCGTCTTTTTATTAAGGAGGTGGAAAAGTTGAAGGACTTACTCAGAGATGTGATGGATTATCTCAAGTCGCAGGGAGCGGATTATGCGGATGCAAGGTACGAGGAACATCACCTTGAAAACATAACTGTGGAGAACGCAAACTTGAAGAGCTTATCCTACGATTTGGACAGAGGTGTTGGAATAAGGGTTCTCTACAAAGGCGGATGGGGATTCGCCGCCACAGACAAACTTGGAAAAGATCACATAATCAACGCTGCAAAATTAGCCCTTGAAATAGCAAAAGAAAGCTCTTTGAGATCGAATGGCGTAGAATTATCGGAAGAAAAGCCTCATAAAGATGTATTCAGGTCACCATTTGAAAAGGATCCGTTCGATATACCAACAGGAGAAAAGATAGACCTGTTAAAAGAGGCTACTTCTCTCATGATGAAGAGAGAAAATGTAAAGAGATCGGTTGGAAATATGGATTTCAGAAGGATAACGAAAATCTTTGTAAACACAGAAGGCTCCGAAATTGGACAACTCATATTGATATCTGGCGCAGGAATATCCGCATATGCGGTATCAGAAGAGGATTTTCAGGTAAGATCTTACCCATCGAGTTTCGGGGGAGACTACGCTACCAGAGGCTGGGAATTTGTCGAACAAATGGACTTAATAGGAAACGCTGAAAAGGTATCGCAAGAAGCTGAAGCTCTTTTGAAAGCAGATGAGATAAAGCCCGGAGAATACGATATCATAATAGACGGTCAGCAAATGGCACTCCAAGTGCATGAATCATGCGGTCATCCCACAGAACTGGATAGAGTATTTGGATACGAGATAAGTTTTGCTGGAGGTTCTTTCCTTCAGCCTGATAAGCTCAACAAGCTCAGATACGGAAGCGAAATTGTCAACATAACAGCAGATGCAACAATACCGGGAGGGCTTGGTTCCTTTGGATACGACGATGAGGGTGTGAAAGCTCAGAAGAGTTTTTTGGTGAAAGATGGTATCTTTGTTGGATATCTGATGGATAGACAGACTGCGGCAAAACTTGGAATGAAATCGAACGGAGCGGCAAGAGCACAAAGCTGGAGAAATATACCGATAATAAGGATGACAAACATAAATCTCCTCCCAGGTAAGGAAACCTTGGATGATCTCATATCCGGTATAGATTACGGATTTTTGCTCTCAATGAACAAGAGCTGGTCTATAGATGACATGAGAGTGAATTTCCAGTTCGCCACAGAGATTGCATACGAGATAAAGGGAGGAAAACTCACCGGAAAGATATTCAAAAATCCCGTTTATCATGGAAAAACTACCGAGTTCTGGAACTCATGCGACGGAATAGCAAACGAGTCTCACTGGCATGTCTGGGGACTTCCCAACTGTGGAAAAGGTCAACCAATGCAGGTGATGTACGTTGGTCATGGTACATCTCCAGCGAGATTCAGAAATATAAAGGTAGGTGTTGCAAGATGAGAGGAGAACAGTTCTACAGAGGGTTGATGAGAATAATGAACGATGTCTTCGCGGGATATGAATTCCTAGCATCTGTAAGTGACAAAAAAAGAGAACTAACGAGATTCGCAAATTCTGAAATTCACCAAAATGTTTCTGTAGAGGAATCTGGTCTTTCCGTAATGATCATGAAAAACAACAAGCTCTTAGTCTTAAGATCAAACGATTTTTCTCAGGGAGCTTTAAAATCGCTCAGAGAGAAAGCCGATGAGATGATAGAACACGTTCCAGAGCTTCCTTACAATTTCAAAATGCCGCCTCTCAGAATGGCTTTCCCGTTTGAAAAAGCCGATCTATCGATGAAAAATGTGCCTCCTTCAAAAAGAGCCGAGATCTTCGATCTGATCAAATCAAAAGCCGATGAAAAAGAGCTCAAGGCTTTTGGATATGTTGCTAACAACTTTGAAGAAGATGTTGTTATGTCCACAAGCGGTCTATTCCTGTATGCCACATATTCTGCAGTCGATTACAACATAGTCATGATGAACGATTCAGGCGGAAGTAGCTACACTTCTGGATTCGCCAAGAGCTTTAATGATATCGATATCGAAGAAAAAGCAAAAGAAGTTTCTAGGCTTGCTTCCATGAACATACCAAGAGCGGAGATAGAACCTGGAGAATACACCGTAATTCTTGGTCCTGAGGCTGTTGCAACCATGTTCTTCTACTTTTCCTACAGCGCTTTGAATGGAATGGCTTACGAGATAGGTACGAGCTCCGCTGTTAAGTATCTTGGAAAGAAAATAGGGCCGGAATTTTTGAATTTCTACGATGATCCAAAAGAAGATAGACTTATGGGAATAGAGTTTGATGCTGTTGGTGGAGAGAGAAAGAAACTTCCGATAATAGAAAATGGTGAATTCAAAAACGTACTCTATGCTTATGGAACGGCACTGAGATTTGGAAAAAAACCTACAGGAAACACGGTGGATCTTGAAAATCTCGATTTGGCTTTTCCGCTCAATCCAGTCGTTTACGGTGGAGATATCCCAAAAGAAGAGCTTTTCAAGGGCATAGACAAGGGTGTGTATATTCACAGATTCCATTATGTAAACATAGTTGATCCATCTGAGCTCGTCCTGACAGGAATGACGAGAGATGGTTTGTTCCTGATAGAAAACGGTGAAATATCAACAGCTCTCAGAAACATGAGATTTAACATATCGTTTTACGACATGTTGTCGAAACTCAGGGGGATGTCAAAAGAGCAAGAGGTAATCAACTCCTCAGTTCCAATAGTAGTTCCGTATGCACTCTTTGAAGGATTCAGATTCAGTTCAAAGACAGACCACTGATTTCATAAATGTCAAACTTTTATTGTAAAATGCGGTAGGGGAGATGTTTTTGGAAAGAAAAAAAACTAAAAACAGAAGCCTAATAGAATCCTTCCGACACGCATCAGAAGGAATAGCTGAGGCTTTGCAGAGTGAAAAGAATCTCAGAATCCATTTCATAGTCGGAATGGTTGTTATAGTATTGTCACTATTTCTAGATATACCGAGAGAGGAAGGTTTGTGGTTGATATTCGCAGTATTCTCAGTTATAGGAGCTGAGCTCATAAACA
Organism: Thermotogaceae bacterium; assembly: GCA_015489065.1. GTDB lineage: Bacteria > Thermotogota > Thermotogae > Thermotogales > Thermotogaceae > WGAO01. The sequence goes on from WGAO01000131.1 coordinate 5,160, forward strand.
CTTTGGTCGAAGGCTTTACTGACTTATATTCAACGGAGAAGAACCCGATGATAAAATTCGTAAAAGATGTCGCAGCTGGTATAGTTCTGTGGTATACGCTCTTTTCAGTGGTTGTCGGTGTTATAGTCTTAGGGAAAGCTATATTTGGCTGGCATGAATTGGTGGGAAAGATCCTCGCAATAGTTGTTTTGGTGATTTTTCCATGTACAATTGTTTGGGAGGCGGTGAACAGAAATGGCAGGTCAAATAAGGGTGATGATAGCTGACGATTCAGCTTTCATGAGAATGATTCTCAAGGACATAATAGATTCTCAGCCGGATATGAAAGTCATCGCAATAGCGAAAGATGGACTCGAAGCTGTAGAACTTGCGGTGAAACATAAACCGGATGTTATAACAATGGATGTAGAAATGCCAAAACTAAACGGAATAGAAGCGCTAAAACTGATCATGAGAAAAGCTCCAACAAGAGTTATAATGGTGTCTTCCTTGACAGAAGAAGGCGCCGAAATAACACTCACGGCTCTTGAAATCGGCGCGGTAGATTTCCTGCCAAAGCCGGCTGGATCTGTTTCAATGACTTTCAGGCAGGTTGCAGGTCAGCTCATCGAGAAGATAAGAAACGCTATGAAAGTAGATCCGAGGAGCTTGAGTATGAGAAGACCAAAACCAAGAGTCTTGACTATAAGAAAACCGGCAGCAACCGGAAAGATAGTAGTTATAGGCTCTTCAACAGGAGGGCCAAGGTCGTTAGACATGGTAATACCAGCCCTTCCGGCAAATTTCCCCGCTCCCATACTTATCGTTCAGCATATGCCAGCGGGTTTCACCAAATCCCTTGCTCAGAGACTTGACAAACAGAGCAACATCCATGTTAAAGAAGCCCAAGAAGGGGATGTTGTTAAGCCGGGATGGGCGTATGTCGCGCCCGGAGACTATCACCTTGGTGCAAAGGCTTCTGGAAGAAATGTGACGCTTTATCTTGACAAATCACCTAAGATAAACAATGTCAGACCGGCTGTTGACTTTACACTGGATAAAGTCGCTGAGATATACAAAGACAAAACCATAGCTGTTATACTGACCGGAATGGGAAAGGATGGCACGAAAGGTGCATTCAAGGTTAAATTCTACAAAGGAATCGTGATAGCCGAATCCAAAGAAACATGTGTGGTTTTCGGAATGCCGCGTTCAGTGATAGAAGAGGGATACGCGGATTATGTACTGCCCGCTTACGATATACCAAAGAAGCTGGTAGAGATAGTTTGAGGGGGGATGATTTGTGGATTACAAGGAGACTTTGAATCTTCCAAAGACGGACTTTCCAATGAAAGCTAACCTCGTTAAAAAAGAGCCGCAATTTCTAAAGTACTGGGAGGAGATCGATCTTTATAATTACGCACTGAAGCACCGAGAAGGTGCTCCTCTTTTTATATTGCACGACGGTCCTCCCTATGCGAACGGACATATACACCTGGGTACAGCGATGAACAAGATTCTCAAAGATGTTGTAATGAAGTACAAGACAATGCGTGGATACAGAACTCCCTACATACCGGGATGGGATACCCATGGCCTTCCAATAGAGCACAAGGTCACCACAGAGCTCGGCGAGAAGGTTAAGGAAATGTCAGCGACAGAGATCAGAGAAGAGTGTAAAAAATTTGCTGAAAAGTTCGTTCAGATCCAAAAAGAAGAATTTATAAGGCTTGGAGTAAGAGGAGATTGGGATAACCCGTATCTCACATTTGATCCAAAGTACGAGGCGAAAATACTTGAAGTCTTTGAAAAGCTCGTTGAAGATGGACATGTCTACAGAGCTAAAAAACCGATATACTGGTGTCCTCACTGCGTTACAGCACTTGCAGAAGCTGAGATAGAGTATCATGACCATAAATCTCCTTCAATATATGTCAAATTCCAGCTTGAGGATGAAAAGAACAAATTCGTTGTCATATGGACCACGACGCCTTGGACTCTCCCCGCAAACACCGGTATAGCACTTCATCCAGATTTTGAATATGCTGAAGTCAAAGTTGGAAATGAAATCTGGATTATGGCCAAAGAACTTGTCGAGTCTGTTATGAAGAAAGCTAATATAGAAAACTTTGAGATTTTGAGAACTTTCAAAGCAAAAGAACTGGAGTATAAAAAAGCTATCAATCCGCTATTTCCAGAGAGAAGATCCACTATATTCCTTGCAGACTTCGTCACGCTTGACACCGGTACGGGATGTGTCCACTCAGCTCCGGGCCACGGTGAAGAGGACTACATATACGGACATCTTAAGTATGGGCTAGAAGTTCTCTCTCCAGTTGACGATCACGGAAAATTCACCGAAGAAGCAGGAAAATACGCTGGAATGTTTATAGAGGATGCCAACGATGTGATAATAGAAGACCTGAAAAAATCCGGGCACCTAATAGCATCCGGAGAGATAACGCACTCCTACCCTCACTGCTGGAGATGTAAAAATCCAGTGATATTCAGAGCTACCGAGCAATGGTTCATATCGGTAGACAATCTTAGAGACAAAGTATTAGATGCGATAGACAAAGTCGAGTGGATACCAAAATGGGGAGAAAACAGAATAAGATCGATGGTTCAGGAAAGACCCGACTGGTGTATATCAAGACAAAGAATGTGGGGAGTCCCAATACCAGCACTCAAGTGTGAAGATTGCGGAGAAGAGTTCATAGATGTGGATTTTTTAAAGCATTTCATAGAGATCGTAAGAGAAAAGGGAACGAATGCTTGGTTTGATATGGATGAAAAAGACTTGATACCAGAAAGCGTAAAGTGCCCAAAATGCGGTTCAAAGAACCTCAAAAAGACTTACAATACATTCGATGTTTGGATAGATTCCGGCTCTTCATTTGAGGCAGTCGTTAGAAGTAGGAAAGACCATCACTTCCCGGCCGATATGTATCTTGAAGGTAGTGATCAGCACAGAGGTTGGTTCCAATCATCGATATTTCTCTCAGTTGCGAAAACAGGAGAACCCCCTTACAAAACTGTTCTCACCCACGGATTCATAAAAGACGAGCAAGGAAGAGCGATGAGCAAATCACTTGGAAATGTCATAAGCCCGCTTGAGATAACTGAAAAATATGGAGCCGATATACTCAGGCTTTGGGTGATGAGCTCAGATTACTTTAATGATGTCAGGTTATCTTTCAACATAATAAAGCAACATGTTGAGGTCTACAAGAAAATAAGGAACACATTCAGATACATGCTTGGAAACATTTCCGATTTCGATCCAGATAGCGATATCGTACCTTTTGAAAAGCTCTCGTTCGTCGATAAGTGGATGATGGGAAGACTCCAGCAAGTTATAAAGCAAGTTACAGACGCTTACGAAAAATACGAGTTCTCAAGAGCATACAGCGTTATAGTGAAGTTCGTTACGAACGATTTGAGCTCGTTCTACTTGGATGTTACAAAAGATAGGCTCTATGTCGAATCAAAAAAATCGATTTACAGAAGATCTGCTCAAACAGTTATAAGGGAAGTTCTCCTTGCGCTTATGAAAATGCTTGCGCCGTTCCTTACATTCACAACAGAAGAAGTCTATCAGCATCTTTCAGAGAAGGATAAGAAATACAAAACAGTTCAAGTTGAAAATTGGCCCGAATACGACGAAAAAAAGATAGACAGTTCTGTTATGGAAGACATGGAAAAGCTCCTTGAAATAAGAGAGGATGCCTTGAAAGTCTTGGAAAGCGCGCGAGCAGAAGGTCTCATAGGACACCCACTTGATGCAAAAGTTGTGCTCTACTCAGAGGATGAAAACATCAGAGGATTGCTTGAAAAATACTCCGATATACTGGAGGAAATACTGATTGTCTCACAAGTTGAGATAGCCGATAACGACGGTGCTAAAGGACAGATAGTCAAGGTAAAAGTCACTCATGCTGATGGTGAAAAGTGCCAGAGATGCTGGAAATTCCATGTAGATGTTGGAAAAGACCCGGATTATCCAGATGTCTGTCCAAGGTGCGCGGCAGTCTTGAAAGGTGAGAGGTGATAAGCGGAGCCCCAGAGGGGGCTCTTTTGTTTCAAAAAGGGGTGATATTTTGACTCTAAGGGAGTTTATCGATCTTTACAGAGATGGAAAAATGACTTCTGAGGAGATAACTCTTCTTTTCTTAGAGAGAATATCAGATCTCAACGATGAGTACAGAGCAGTTCTTGAGATAAACCCTGATGCTGTCTTCATAGCTAGAGAAAGAGACAAGGAAGCAAAGCTTGGAAATTTCAGGGGAATTCTTCACGGAGCTCCTGTGATAATCAAAGGGAACATAGACACTGGAGACAAGATGCAAACCAGTGGTGGAGCACTCGCGCTTTATGGAAACTATCCAAGAGAAGACGCATTCCTTGTTAGAAAACTCAGAGAAGCGGGAGCTGTCGTTCTTGGAAAAGCAAATTTGACAGAACTTGCAAATTTTGTATCGTTCGATATGCCAAACGGCTATAGCACGCTCGGCGGACAAACCAAGAACGCTCGCGGAAATTACGACCCTGGAGGATCGAGCAGCGGCTCTGCTTCCGCTGTAGCACTTGACATGTGTCTATTCTCTATAGGTACAGAGACATCTGGTTCAATACTCTCCCCCTCAAGCTCTAACGGAGTTGTAGGGCACAAACCTACCACCGGAACGCTCAGCAGAAGAGGGATAATCCCCCATATCGTTTACCCAGGATACAGCTGGTCCTATTGCAAAAACGGTCGAGGATGCTTTCTTGGTATTCTCAACGATAGCCGGATACGATGAGAAAGATCCTGCAACCGGGATAGCAAAACGGTATTCTCCAAAGTTCAGAAAGCTGGAAAATTTCCAAGGAATGCGATTTGGATACTCCGAGCAGTTTCTCGACGGATTGAGCGAAGATCATCTTGAGATATTCGAAAGATCTTTAAAAAAGCTTGAAAAGCTCGGTGGAAGGGTTATAAAAGTAGATTTCCCGCATCTCAAAGAGATATGGGACATAGAACTTCTTTTTTATGAATTCCCAAAAGCCTTAGAGAATTACCTGAAAGACAAAGACATTTCTGTGAAAAATCTCAATGACCTTGTGCGCTTTAACCTTCGCCACAAAGAAGCCATTAAACACGGCCAGTCTATACTTCTTAAGAGCTCTGCTTATGACATTAACTCATCGGAATACATAAAAACCCTTCTTAAAGATAGAAAATATTCAAGAAGTTTTGGAATAGATCTGGTCATGAGCGAGAACGATCTCACTGCTTTGATATTCCCCGCAAACCACGGAGCTCTCATAAGCGCAAAAGCTGGCTATCCATCGATAAATGTACCGGCGGGATTTTCAAAAAAGGACGGACCTTTTGGAATAACATTCAGCGGGAGCTTTTTGGATGATGAGAAACTTTACACGATAGCCGATCTGTATTTCAGGAAATTCAGCAAAGATATCTGGGAGGAAGAAGATTGATAATTCTCACCTCAACACTTGGACTTGAAGGTGCTGTTGCACTTGAAGTCAAAAATTACGGATACAGAATTACTCATTCAGAAAGCGGGAAAGTTTTTGTAAATGCTGATTACCAAGACATTCCCTTCATGAATATCCATATGAGAAGTGCAGAAAGGGTGCTATTTGTAGTTGGGAGGTTCACCGCCAAGAGTTTTGATGAACTTTATGATGGTATGAAATCACTCGACTGGTCTTTCATTCCAGATGGCTCAAAAGTCTGGATTGCAAAGGCGAGGAGCGTATCTTCAAAATTATTCGCAGAAAGGTCTATACAATCTGTCGCTATGAAAGCTGTAGCAAGTTCTCTAAAGATAGGTGATGGAGCAAAATATCCGATTTTTATAAATATCAGAAAAGATGAAGTTGTAGTAGCTGTTGACTCCACAGGAGAGAAAGGGCTTCACATTCGTGGATACAGAAAGAAATATTCAAAAGCTCCTCTGAGGGAGACTATAGCGGCTTCACTCCTCATACTGGCAAGATACAAGAAAGGAAATCTAATCGATCCGTTCTGCGGATCCGGAACGATACCAATAGAGGCTGCCATGATGGCAAAAAACATCGCTCCTGGGATTAAAAGAAATTTCATATCAGAAATCTGGATGGATCTTGAAAATATCTACAAAGAACTAAGAGAAAAAGCTCTAAATGAGATCAAAGACTTTGATCCATCGATAACTTGCTCAGACATAGACGAAAACATCCTGAAAGTGGCAAGGGAAAATGCCAAGAGAGCTGGCATAAAAATCGAAATTTTGAAGAGAGATTTCAGAAAGATGAGATGCGAAGGCAAGGGAAAAATCATCACAAATCCCCCTTATGGAAAGAGAATGGAGGGAATTTGGAGAGATTTCAGAAAGCTTTTTCAAAACTGTACGGAATGGGAAAAGCACTTCGTTTCACCATTTAAAAATATATACAAAATCGTTGGAAAAGCTCCTGATAAATCCATTCCTTTTTTCAACAGCGGTATAAAGGTATTCTTCCATCAGTACTACAGAATTTAAAAAGGGCAGAGCGCTTTGCCCTGCCCTTTAGCAAACATCTCTTATTGCCCTTTCTCCAAAGTCCTGCAAGTCAAATATCTCGACTGTCTTCCCTTCACGTTTTAACTCCCTTGCCTTGACTTTTGCTTCTTTTCTTGGAGAATCTGTTATCACTATCTCATAATCTTTTGCGAGACCTTTCACCTTCTCCACAGGTTCCTCTCTGCAGAATATTATTACCCTCTCAACATCGTTATTCTTCCTGTACTTTTCTATTCCGTTGACATCAACTCTACCCAACTTCTGAGTGTACCCAATGAATATCAACTCATTTCCCCCTCTTCAAATCTCCTCGCCTTTGATATCACTATTATAGCCTCAACTATGAGCCAAAGCATAAGTATAAAAACTATCGTTCCTATGGTGAAGAGAAGGGAGTTATGTGTCTTAGCAAAGTTCTTTATATTCATCACCATAGCCCAAGAAGTCATTATAACCATGAAAATCATAGGTATTGCCGCGATCCAGGGATTCGATCTCTTTCTGACAAGATATACGGTTATGACAAGGAGTGCCAAAGCTGCAAGAAGCTGGTTAACAGTTCCAAAGAGCGGCCAGAGTATGAGAGCACCCTTACCACTTGGATTTGCGAACGCGAGTGCGAGCGCAGTAGCAACAGCCAAGAAAGTGGCAACATACTTGTTCTTCATCCAGCTCTGTTTCGTACTCTCACCTATTTCCTGAATTATGTACCTCTGAACTCTTGTTGCAGTGTCAAGAGTTGTTCCAGCAAAACTGACTATGAA
>WGAO01000132.1 GCA_015489065.1 Thermotogaceae bacterium
AATAGTGGGATACTCAATGCTTGCAGATTATCCATGGGTAAAGTGTATTCGACATATAGTGAGAAATCATCACGAGCGGTGGGATGGCAAGGGATATCACGATGGTCTTAAAGGTGAGGAGATACCTCTTGAAGTTCGAGTTGTTTCCATAGCGGATGTATTTGATGCGATGACATCTGAAAGGACCTATAGAAAAGCCTTGCCGGTGGAGGAAGTCCTGAGTGAGATAGAAAGGCAAGCTGAGAAACAATTCGATCCTGAGCTTTCCAAGATAGCGCCGTTCACTTTGGAAAAGATGTATAACGCTGTCAATCGCTCATCTCTTTAGAGAGTCATATGACATATCCCACATGGCGAATGCAAGTGAAGCCGCTGCAAATATCCAGATCGTCTTTACCATAAATAGGACATTGTTGCCGAATACGGAAGAGTAGACTAAGTTTATGAGATTTCCAAGCGACCAGCCGAGCCCCATGGCTATAGAGGAAGCAAACGCAGCGTTCATAGGAAGTCTTTTCTGAGCTTCAACCGTAGCTGAAGACATGGAGAAGTATCCCGGAGCAAGCATTGACACGAAGAGAAATACAAAATGCCAAGTGATGTTTCTTGAAAGGTTCAGAACACTCCAGGGATGGACTACATAGGAAAAGTCAACAAGAGAGAATATTATCGACGATCCAAGCATAAGTGCCGCAGACATGAGATTTATATAGGAGTTTCCTATTCTTTCTCCTATGTGGACTCCTGTATATGATAGCAACATTCCAGTGATTCTGGTTATTGTGAGTATCGATCCACCTATTACGAGGCTGAGTCCAGCTATTTTTGCGTACATGGGCCCATATATCTGAGCGGTACCCATCGTTGCAGACCTCAGAGCAACATAGAGAAGAAGCGGAAGAAGGATCTTAATTCCATCGATGGAGAGCTTTGGGGGCTTTCTTTTTTTCACCTTTAAGAACTTCATTCTCGGTATTGTAAGTAGTATTACAATAGTCAGAGCTATGCCGATCCAATGAAGGCCTTTTAAATGGGTTTTTTGAGCATACCAGGTTATGAATATCGGTCCTACGGCATAGCCAAACATCCCAGAGAGGGTGAAATAGGCTAGATCGCTTTTCTTTCTCGAAGTAGCCATTATCGCTCCCATGGGATGGAATGCGGAGTTCGAGAACTGGGCGATGAACACTAGTATTACGAAGATCCAAAAGGATTTTGTCAGCGATATCGAATAGGCAGATAAAAATGTTCCTGTTAGGACTATTGTGAGATATAGATTTCTCTTTGAGATTTTGTCACTCATTATTCCAAAGAGTGGTTGAACCATGGAAGATGTTAGCGACATTGAGTATAGTGACATTGCGTAAGTACGATTCGATACGGAGAAAACTTCCGTAAGGTACGGGCCAAGAGGTTGGAATATGCTCGTTGCCATATCAGCAAAGAAGTGTACAATTACAGCGATCCAAAACATAGCCAAGAGATTATAACAGAAGGTGGATAAGGTGATAAGAGCCAAATCTCTTACGAAAGTTTTTGGAAAGAAAGTGGCTGTAGATCACATAGATATAAGTGTTGGTGAAGGAGAGATATACGCTTTTCTCGGGCCAAACGGTGCGGGAAAGACCACTACCTTGAAAATGCTCACCGGTGTTATGAGACCGACAGAAGGCGAAGTAATGGTCTTAGGTAAGGATATATTCAAACATCCTGTTGAAGTGAAAAGAATGATAGGAGTAGTTCCGGACGAACCAAAGATGTACCCATCTCTCAAAGGCTGGGAATTCTTGAAATTCATCATGTCGGTATACAAATCGGATGATGAGGTAACAAGGCAGAGAATGGAAAATCTCGTGGAAGTTTTCAGTGTTGATTACCTAGATCATTACATATTTGAGATGTCCCACGGTATGAAGCAAAAGCTCATGCTCGTCTCAGTTCTGATGAGGAAACCTAAGGTAGTTTTTTTGGATGAACCGTCAGTCGGACTTGATGTCATAGCAACGGCGGTTCTTAAGGAGATACTGAAAAAGCATGCTGAGGATGGTGGAACGATATTCCTCACGACGCACATACTGGATATGGCGCAGAACCTTGCCAGCAGAATAGGGATAATAAATAAAGGAAAAATAGTGGCTGAGGGCACCGTAGATGAGCTGAAACTAATGGCAGGAAGAAAGGATTTGGAAGAAGTCTTCATAAAGTTAACAGGGAATGAAGATAGACTCAAGGAGATGCTTGAAAAACTATGAGGGATCTCTTCATACTTTTGAAATACGGTGTTAGGGGATCAAGTCTCGTTCTCAGCAAAAAGGGAAGTTTGATATCATCGATACTTCCTGTTGTCATGGCAGTGCTGGTTTTTGGCCTTCCGATATACTATACAGAGTACATGACTTTCTCAAAACCGATGCCGATTGAAGCTTTTTACCTTATATCCGGTCTTTGGTCACTAATAATGTCCCTTCTGACTTTAACATCCGTAATACCGGGAATACTTTACTCCATTACTGGAAGTGAGGACAGAGAATTTTTGTCGTATATGCCGATAAGTGGCTCTACTCTTAGATGGTACTTCACAACCATAGCCATTTTCGCAAACCCGATGATGCCGGTTGCTTATGTGATGGGACTTGTTGGTGTATACAGAGGATATGGACTGAATGTGTGGCTTGGACTTTTCAATGGAATTGCGCATGTCTTCATGCTGGTTGGTTTGTCATCACTTGTGGCGTTTTTGCTTTCATGGGGCATAAAGGCAACCCGTAGACTCTACATGTACTCCTTTCTCATAGATGTGATACTTCTAGTTCTTGTCATACAAATAAATCCTGCAACTGCTGGAAGCCCAATTGAGATGGCGAAAAAACTTCTTTCAATGAAGGTATTTTTGACTTCTAAATATTCACCGTTCTTCTGGCCAATAGTGTATAAACCATGCAAAATAGCCGCACTTGGGCTGATTTTCTTCATACTCTCAAGCTACATACCGATGGGTGAGCAGAGAAAAGAACTCTCTGGTGGCAAGAAGAAATTCAGGGGAAAGGAAGTTACTCTTTTTCTCAGAAAGGAGCAGAACGTATTTTTTCTGGCGTATCCGCTTATATTCGCACTTCTGTATGGATATTTTGTTAGAAGTGACACGGTAGCGTATTTCATACACATATCTTTCGCCGCATTCTATTCATCCGTCTCAGCTGGCTCACTAATACAAGAAGAACTCCTTATCTATCCGGTATCAAAGGTATTCCCGTTGAGATTTAATGATACGGTAATGAAAAAGGTGTTCACGAATCTTCTTATCTACACAGCATCTGCTCTTCCTGCAATTGTTTTCGGAACTCTGAAAGGATTCGGAAAAGAAGATCTGATCTACATATTATCGTTTCCAGTTGTGATATTCCTCTCGTCAAGCTTTGGAGTGCTGGAAGCTCTTAAGAATCCCGACTTCAACCGCGGAAAGGTTTTGAGTGGTCGGGGACTTCTCAAGGTTGAATCAACAGGGGTGGGGTTTGCCATTCTTGCTTTCGCTGTGCCTTCAGGGGCTCTAGACATAATATACCGACTTCCTGAAAGTTTGAAAATATCAATACTTATGGTTTCAATAGCTTTGGGAATATACCTGGGCGTTAAATTCACGAAAGAATCTGTGAGGAGATTTGAATTATTTGAATTTTAATCTCCAGTAATTTTTCTCCGCTACTTCGTCTAGGAATTTTCTCTCTTGCCTGCTGAGATTTTCCAGATATTCTTTGTATTTTCTCTCTTTAAGTTTTTCAAGCGCCATTCTTTCCTTTCTCTTTTCCAGGTATACTCTGAGCTTTTCGCTCTCTTCTTCTCTTTTCTTTTCGATCTCATTCAAAAGATCAATTTTCTCAATTCTGAGCTTTTGTATGTATTCGTCCCATGTCCTTATAATGGACCCAGTTGCTCCATTTGAGAGAGCTTTTAGACGCTTTTCTTCGCTCTCTTTTATCGATTCGTTCAATCTTGACAGCTTATTCTCAAGTTCAGCTATTTCGTTTCTGATTTTGACAAGCTCTAATCTGGCTTCTTCTTCCTCATTTTGTCTGAGTTTGAGAATCGATTCCAAACTGAAGCGAAACCTCAAATCTCCACCTCCAGATCTTTGTTTGCTTCGATGAATTTGGATATCGCAAAATCGTGGTATTCTTTTTCCTTGCCTTCGATTCTGGACTCAGAGAATATCCTGATTATTGGTTCAGTACCGCTCGCCCTTACGAGAACCCAGCCATCGTCGAATATGACTTTTGCCCCGTCTGTTAGATCTACTGTAAATCCCTCACTCTTCAAAAGCTTTGCAAATTTCAGGACAGCGGATTTTCTATCTCCTTTGACTCTTATCTTGTCCTTGATCTGATAGAATTTCGGAAGCTCAGAAAGGAGCTCTTCAAAGGTTTTTCCGGATTTCGAAATAGCCTCCACTATTTTGACAGTTGAAAAGATCCCGTCCCTTCCCAAGACGAGATCTGGAAATATCACGCCTCCGTTTTCCTCACCACCTATCACGCCACCCAATTCTAGAAGCTTTCCAGTAACCACTAAGTCTCCTACTTTCGTTCTGTAAACTTCTACTTCGAATTCTTTCGCTACTTCATCGATGATGTTGGAAGTTGCCACAGTTGTCACGACAGGACCTTTTCTCTCTGAAAGAACAAACTTTTCAATGAGTGCGAAAGTTTTGTCACCTTGTACGAATTTCCCGTCACTTGTCATGAAGACTGCTCTGTCGGCATCACCATCTTGTGCTACTGCTATGTCCGGGGATAGGGCTTTTACAATTTTCTCCGTATCTTTGAGGTTTGATTCGTTTGGTTCAGGATTTCTCGCGGAGAAAAATCCAGAAGTGTGTGAATTCAACGAGAGTACTTTGCAACCTAGGGTTTCAAGAAGCTCCGGGAGGATCAGTGCACCAGCTCCACCGGCTTCGTCAACCACTACGAAGGGCTTTCTAGACGCTATCGCGTTGGCGTCTACTCTTTCCATAACGCTCATAAAATAATCGATTTTCATATCTTTTCTCGATTTCTTTCCAACACTTTTCCAGGATGACGCATAGAATTTTCCACTTTCGAATATTTCCTCAACTGCCGCCTCTTTCTTTCTCGATAGCCCCATGCCGTTGCCTTCAAGAAGTTTTATCCCGTTGTATTCAGGAGGGTTATGAGATGCCGTTATGACTGCACCTCCGTCTACTCTGAGAATTCGAGCGGAGTATTGAACAAGTGGTGTCGGGAGAATTCCAACATCTAATACATCGACTCCAGAGGATATGAGACCTGAGATGAACGATTCTTTGATTGATTCCCCTGTTCTTCTCGTATCTCTACCAACAACAACCCTTGGATTTTCTTTCAAGCCCTTCAAAAATGTCCCAAAAGCTCTCGCCATTTTGAGGGCAAAGTCTTCATTTAAAAAATCGGGGTACACTCCCCGTACCCCGAAAGTTCCAAATATCTTTCCCATTTCCCCACCTCACAGATTCATGTTTAAGTATGCTTTCATGAGGAGATTCTCAACTAATTTTTTCCTATACTCTGCAGATGCTCTGACATCGCTTATTGGTTTCACTCTATCTGAATATTCTTTTGCAATCGATTCAAAAAGTTCTCTCTTCGGTCTTTCACCGATGAGCTTTTCTTCCAGATCTTTAAACCTGACTATAGTTGGCCCAACTGATCCATAAGCTATTCTGGCATCCTCTATTACATTCCCTTGCATCTTTATCGCCACGGCTATACTCGCTATGGATATGACCATGGCGTTTCTCCTTCCAACTTTTTCGTAGTAGGTTCTATAACCGTCTAGTGATTTCAAAGATACTGCGTATATAAATTCCTCGTCTGAAAGATCTATCTTTCCTGGACCCTTGACGAACTCGCTTATTGGAATTTCCCTCATTGATGGTGCTACTACAACTGTTCCGTCATGTATATATGTAGAGAGCAAGAAATCTCCAGCTGGTGATGCATTGCCTATATTTCCAACGGGTGTCCCCCTATTTCTTATCTGTGGTGATCCAACCTCTATGAGAATCTTCAGCAGGAGATCGAATTTCCTGGCACATTCACTTTTCAGAACATCGGTGTAGGTCGTGTTCATGTAAATTTTCAGCTCTTCTTCGCATTCTATTTTTGGAGTCTCTATCTTTTTCGTATCCACAACAAGCGATGGTTTAAGTGCGCCCGCTTTGATTTTTACAAATAAATCCGTACCACCGCTAAAGAGCCTTCCTCCATCTTTTTTGTATTTCGAGAGTTCTTCTACAGTTGCTGGCGCCACATAATCGAATCTCACGACGCATCACCACGCTTTCTCCTGGCTGCTTCTTTAACTGCCTCTATTATCTTTGCATATCCCGTGCATCTGCATATGTTTCCTTCCAATCCCTTCTTTATGTCCTCCTCATTTGGATCCGGATTTTCATCAAGTAAAACCTTGGTTGAGACTATAAAGCCTGGAGTGCAAAATCCACACTGGACAGCACCGACATCTGCATAAGCTTCGGGAATGTAAGTTTCTCCACTCTCAACGATACCCTCAAGCGTCCAAACATCTTTTCCATCCAGCTCAACAGCTAACATGAGGCAAGAGTGAACATTCCTACCATTGACTATTATTGTGCAAGCCCCACATTCACCCTCGCTACATCCTTCTTTAACAGATGTCATCTCCATATCGTCTCTCAGAAAATCCAAAGCTCTTTTATGAGGCTCTACATCGGTTTCCACCCATTTTCCGTTGAGTTTGAACGATATCTTTATAACAATCACCTCCGTTTCTCTGAGCTTACCAAAAGGCTTTCCCTTATTCCTACTACGCGGACTATTCTATAATCTTCGAAAGAAGACAACTCCGATGATTCTACCAATTTCCTTTTGCCATCTGTTTCAATCTCTATGAGACGCCTTTCTAAAACCCTCTCAACCTTGCTATCGAAGATCTTCTCACCTTTCTCTATTATGATAACTCGATTCGATACCGAAACTAGGTCCTCATCATGTGAAGCTATGAACACCACAGATCCAGCTGAAGCCATCTCTTTTATTAGCTCTTTCGTTATCTGTACTGTCTCAAGGTCGAGTTCGTTGGTTGGTTCGTCAAGCAAAAGTATAACCGGATCTCTCACCATTTGTGATACTGCGAGCGATAACCTCTGCTTCATACCCTTGGAAAGATATTTAACAGGTTTATCAGAGAAGATTATACCAAAGCGCCTTTTTAACGGATAAAAATTTTTCCTGTATCTGTAAAGTTCAGAATAGAATTCAAGGTTTTCATCCACGGAAAGCTCTGGAATGAGTGGTGGATCTTCTGGAACGAATGATATCTTTCCTCTTAAGAAATCCGGTTTTTTCACTATATCAACTCCGTCTACCTCGTAAGTTCCTTCACTGGGTTTTATAATGGTTGCCAGTATCTTAAGGATGGTGGATTTTCCAGCGGAATTCTGCCCAAGGAGAAGAATGACCTCTCCTTCTTTAGCGGCCAGATCCACATTCTTCAGCACCCATTCTTTTTTGTATTTTTTTCCAATATTCTTGAGCCTCAGCTCCATCCTATCTTCTCCATGTCTTTGAGGATATCTCTTCCTATTCTTGTTATAAAGGATGGGTTTCTATCTATAAGGTTTCTGAGTGCTCTCAAAATGAATTCTTTTACCTCTTTTGATAGACTCTCATCGAAATAAGCTTTTTTCAATATCTCCACGGATTTTGGACTGTCTATGTAGGATAGGACCATAGCAACCTGATCACCATAGTTATTTCTGTATGAATCTTCAAGGAGCATGTACTCCAGAACATTCAGTATCTTTTCTCCTTCGCCTATCTTGGCAAGCGCTTCGTATATCACTAAAAGAGCTTCCTCGATGGTGTACTTTGAGAGAAGAGAGTAGAATATATCCTTTGCCCTCTTCTCTCCCATATCACCAAGGAGATCAACTATGTAAAGCACCGATATGTCATCTTCTTCTATTCCCTCTTTCCACTTTTTCAGGAGCTCTTGATAAAGAGCTTCTCTTGCAGGATCTTGTAGATGATAAAGAGCTTCTGCTGCTATTTCTTTAACTTCCGGATCTTCGTCATATAAAAGATCTATCAAAGTTGGAATTGCATTTTCTCCCTTTTCTTCAATTATCCGCCTTATTAAATCTTCTCTTTCATTACTCAAAACATCTCCTCCCCTCAGGAGACTATTCTACCCTTTTCCATCCTTATAGTCCTTTCAAATTTCGTTGCGAGATCTTCAAGATGTGTTATGAATATAACAGTCTTTCCGCTCTCTTCTAGATTACTGAGCATATCAACGACATTCTCTCTGTTTCCGGCATCAAGAGCAGAGAATCCTTCGTCTATGAAAAACAGCTCCACTCCTCCGCTTAGAACTTCCGAAAGACTCAGAGCCATTACAAGAGCAACTACCGTTTTTTCTCCACCAGAAAGAGATCTGTAATCCAAAGAATTCCCCTTGTCGTCAAGAATTTTAAGCTCTTCCTTCCCCTTTTCCGAAAGCACTTTTATGGAGAATTTACCAGCCATGATATTTCTCAATCTAAGTGATGCTCTTTCAACGACTGTGGGTATTATCCTGTGAAAAAGGTAATTGTCAAATCCGTCAGCGCTCAGAGAGTTTTGTATAGATTTAATAAGCCGGAGATCTTCGTTCTCTCTCTCTACTATTTTTTCCAGCTCCTTAAATCTTTCCAGTTTTTTAGATATATCACTCTTCATCGCTCTGAGTTTCCCTAACTCTTCGCTTTTTTTTCTCTCAATCTCTCTTAGATGCGAATACTTTTGCGAAAGATTTTCCAGCTTTTTTTTCGCTGCTTCAATCTTATCTGGATTTACTTCGCCCACGATACTCTTTAAAGATTCTATCTTTGCGCTAATCTCTCTGAGCTTCATTCTACTCTCTCCTCCGAGATATTTTCTATAAAAATATACCTCGGAAACCTCCACACCTGCGGCGGAGCAAATCGATTTTATATTCCTTGAGATGATCTCAAGTTCTTTTTCGACAGATTCCATATTTTTCTCTTTTTCAAATATAGATGTTTTCAACCTTTCTCTTTCTTTTTCAATTGAGGAAATCTCATCCTTTCTTAATTGAAGCTCTTTAATTTTCTGATCTCTCTCTTTTCTAAGTTTAAGAGACTCTCTATCGATCTCTCTCTTTTTTTCTTCCATGCCGTCTTCATATCCGATATCCTTTAGCGTTCTCGTTAAATCTTCAAGTTCTAATTTCAAGCTTTCAAGTGATTTTTGAAGTTCTCTTTTTCTTTCAACACTTGCTGAGATTTCAGTTTCTATTAAGCTAACTTTCTCCTCAATTTTGCCTATCTCAACTCTGAGTGATTCCCTGAGTTTCTCGATCTTTTTCATTCTTTCCTCACTGAATTTAAAGTCTGAGATGGTTCTGCCATTAAAGATTCCACCACAAACAGGACATCTGTCACCTATTTCCAGATTCTCAGCGATCTTTTCTGCGAGAAAGTTAATCTCATCTTTTTTCAATTTCTCGTACTCTTTTGAGATATCTTCAAACTCCCTTTTGAGTTTTTCAAGCTTTTCTATGTTTTCCTTCCTTTCATTTTCTCGCCGGTTTATTTCCATCTCCAAACTTTTGATTTCTCTTGCTAAACTGGATGCTTCCATTTTTATCTCGCTTATTCTTGAAAGATAAGAGCTTGAATCGTCCAGTATAGAAGATATTCTCTGTGACTCGTTCTCAAGATTCTCTGTTTTTTTCTCCAGATTATTTATCTCCAGCTGGATTTCCTTGAAAGCTTCTGACAATCCCTTGATATTCTCATCAAGATCGTGCTTTATTTTCTTTATCTTCTCAATATCTTTAGCCAAACTTGCTTTTTTCTTTTCCAACTCTTTTTCTCTATCGAGCATGGAAAACACTTCTCTGAGTCTTTCAGCGGTCTCTTCGTAGTTTGCTTTTTCTCTTAGAGATTCTCTTTCAAATTCGAGTTTCTCGATTTCCTTTATTTTCTCGCTGAGCTCGGCAATTCTTTTCAATCTGTCTATCTCAAGTTCAATCTCATTCAATTTCTTTTGCGCCTCTTTTATCTCTGAAATGGTTTTCTCTATCTCAAAATCCAACTCAGCGATCGTTGGAGATCTTTCTAGGAATTCTTTTAGAGTTGTGTATTCGACACCAGCCGAGCTGTTTTCGAGCTCCCTTCTCATGTCTTTGAGAACTTCCAGAAGGGCTTTTTTCTTTTCTTCGAACCCCGTTATCTTCATTATTATGCTTCTCAGATCGCTCATTTTGTCCATTATGTTTGTTATCCTGCCTTGTGGTATCAGAAAAGCTGTCTGGAATACATCAGGATCCATTCCTAGGAGCTCTGTTATGAATCTGTTGGGTTCTTCGGTGATTGGTTTTTCTTTTCCATTTACAATTTCGTATATCTCTACTCTGGACCTAGTAGGCGTTATGAGCCTGACAGATCGGTAGATCCTCCCTCCACGCTCGAATTTAAAATCAACCAATGCTTCTTTCGAATTTCTCCTTATATACGATTTTACAATTCTTTTTCCAAACCTTATTCCGGATCCAAAGAGAGCAAAGTGAATAGCTTCGAAAAAGGAACTCTTTCCACTTCCGTTTTCACCAACCATCACGAAGATTCCCGGTTCGAATTCGTAATCTACCTCTTCTATACCCAAAAAGTTTTTTACTTTCAACCTGATCGGTCTCATGTTATCACCTCTTGGAATGTCTCTATAACATCTTCTTCTATGCACAGTGGAACCATACCTCTAATTGGTTTTCCGTCAGCGATTCTCTTTCTTATTTCTGTAGAGGATATCTCGATCAAGGGAAGATCCATAAGAATAAATTCTGGGAATCTTTCTCTTATTTCAGCAAATCTTGATTCTCTAAATCGAGGATAAACTGCAAAATTTGCTATCTCCATGAGCTCTTCATACCTATACCATTTGTCAAAGCTTACGGCGGAATCCTCGCCTATTATAAAATAAGGTTTGACATCAAATACTTTGGAGAAATATCTCACGGTCTCTATGGAGTAAGATATTCCACCTTTTTCTCTTTCATAATCACTAACTTCAAAACCTTCGAGCTTTTCAAAAGCGATTTTGAGCCAGAAAAATCTTTTCTCGAAAGGCGCGAAATTTTTCAAGTCTCTGTGGGGTGGAATAAAAGTTGGTACTAGAAACAACTTATCAAGATTCAGATGTTCTTTTGCCAAATTCGCTAAAATCACATGCCCGTTGTGAACAGGATTGAAAGCCCCTCCATATATTCCTATTTTCACACGATCACCTCACTCAATGAATTCGAAAGCGAAATCGCCGATATACACGGTATCCCCTGCCTTTACTCCTGCTTCTTTTAGCTTGGAAGTCAAGCCACTTTTCTCCAAAACATCTAATATCATAAGCCTCATATCTTTTTCGTTTATATCGAATCTTCTAAGCCAAACTTTCAAACCTTCGGATACGATTCTGTACTCGCCATCTCTTATCTTCTCAACAGAAATATCAATTCTTTTTGGAAGCTCTCTCCAAACAGGTGCAGGCTTTTTGATCTTCACATCTTCTGGGGGCTTTCCTCCGTAGAGAACTTTCTTTGAATTTCCTATGATATTCCATATGGTTTTCTTCAGTTCATCGAGCCCTTCCCCTGTTATTGCGGATACGAGCAGGATATCTTTCCCCGTCCTTTTGGTGAATTTTTCTTTTCTATCTTTTCTTTCATCGAGCGATAGCATGTCAACCTTGTTTCCAACTACTATCTCTGGTTTTTCCGCAAGATTTGGTGAGAACTTTTCAAGTTCCTCTCTTATCTTGAAGTAATCTTCAACTGGATCTCTTCCTTCAATTCCAGAAATATCAATCACATGGACTATTAGGTGACATCTCTCAACATGTCTGAGAAAAATATTGCCAAGTCCTCTTCCTTCTGAAGCTCCTTCGATAAGTCCCGGTATATCCGCTATCACAAACTCTTTTCCTGGAGCTATACGAACAACTCCAAGATTTGGAACGAGTGTTGTGAAATGATAGTTCGCTATCTTGGGACGAGCGTTCGAAAGCCTAGATATAAGGGAGCTCTTTCCGACATTTGGATATCCTACCATTCCGGCGTCCGCCAAAAGCTTGAGTTCGAGTGTGATAGTTTTCCTTTCTCCTTTTTCTCCTCTTTCAGCTACCCTGGGAGCCCTCATAGTAGGGCTTTTGAAGTGGACATTCCCTCTGCCTCCTTTTCCGCCTCTTGCTACGCAGACAACTTTCCAGGGCTCATCTAAATCCGCTATGATTTCACCAGTGTATGCATCTTTGACTACTGTTCCAACGGGAACATCTATGATAAGGTCTTTTCCATTCCTTCCGTGCTTTTTTCTTCCCATCCCGCTTTTTCCGTTTTCAGCATAGTATCTGTCTTCCTCAGCTAGGTGCACCAAAGAAGAAATCTGAGGATTGGCTCTTAAGAAAACAAACCCTCCGTCTCCTCCGTCTCCTCCATCTGGTCCCCCTTTGGGGACATATTTCTCCCTTCTAAAACTCACCACTCCATTTCCGCCATCTCCACCTTTCACAGTTATTGTGATCGTGTCCAAAAAATCTGCCTTTTCGCTGCTCAAAATTCTTCCCTCCCAAGATTTGAAGTATAGCATTTTGGAAAAATGCATGCTAAAATAAGGATAACCTAATTAATAAAAAGGGAGGTACGAATATGAGCGAACTTTTGGTCGATAGAGAAGAGAAAAAAAGAGTGATGAAAGAGCTTCTTCTCAGGATTCATAATGGTGAGGATGTTGAAAAACTCAAAAAGGAATTTAGAAATATCCTTATGAGGATATCACCGATAGAGATTCCGATAATAGAGCAAGAGCTCGTAAAAGACGGGGTCTCTCCAAAAGAGATAGCAAAACTCTGTGATCTTCATGTTGAGCTCCTCAGGGGCAGCATAGAAAAGAATGTCGACCTCTCTGGGATAATTCCTGGCCATCCACTCCATACACTTCTGAGAGAAAACGAAGCGATAATAAAAGATGCAGAAATGCTTTCCCTTTACGCAGGTTCTCTCAAAAATACGAGAGGAGAGAGCAGAAAACATCTCATTGATGGGCTAAAGGATCTTCTCTCTCAGATGAGATTCATAGGTATGACTCACTACAACAGAGAAGAGATGCTCATATTTCCTTATATAGAGAGAAGGGGAATAACCGCAGTTCCAACGGTTCTGTGGACTAAGCATGACGAGATAAGGGCAAAAATATCTGGGATGCTAAAGCTATTCTCTAAAATCGGCGAGATGGAGGAAGATAAATTCTCCGAGCTCTTCTCTCAGCATTCATCTGAGCTTTCTTCCATGCTCGTTGATATGGTATACAGAGAGAACAACATATTCTATCCGACCGTCAGAGTTCTCCTTTCTGAAGGTGAATGGCTTGCTGTGAAAATTCAAGAGAGTGAATACGGGTATTACAAAGTAAAGCCTGGAAATGAGTGGAAACCCAATGTAAAACCGATCTACCCATACGAGATAGAGGGAAAATTAGATGCAGAAACGATAATAAAGCTTCCTCCAGAGGTTAGAAAGGCAATGGAAGAAGAGGATGTATCGCCTGATACGTATGACCTTGTAAGGGATGGAGATATGGAGCTTGAGAACGGTTATCTCCTTCCAGAGGAAGTGGATGCCATCTTCGAAACTCTTCCCGCTGATGTGACTTTCATCGACTCTGAGGATAGAGTGAGGTTTTTCTCGAAAGGAGAGAGAGTTTTCCAGAGATCCAAGAATATCTTGGGAAGGCCTGTTCAGCTTTGCCATCCTCCAAAAAGCGTTCACATAGTCAACGAAATACTCAAGGCTTTCAAAGAAGGGAAGAAAGACAAGGCAGAGTTCTGGATAGATATGAACGGAAGAAAGATTTTGATCCAATATTTTCCTGTCAAAGACAAGGAAGGGAAATACATTGGAACTCTTGAAGTGACGCAGGATATAACGGATGTTAAGAAGATTGAAGGTGAGAAAAGGCTTCTCGATTGGGAGTAGCTCCAAGGAAGTTTGCTTGGGTGAAGAAAGGGGTGGGGTAATGGAAATCAAATCAAGGAAAAGGTGGATAACTGATTGGTGGCCAAACAGACTTAACCTGAAGATATTAAGGCAGAATTGTCCAACGCAAAATCCGTATGGTGAAGATTTTAACTACCTTGAGGAGGTTAAGACTCTCGATATCGATTCAGTGATCGAAGACTTAAAAAAGTTGATGAGAACACCTCAGAGTTGGTGGCCTGCTGATTTTGGACACTATGGCCCCCTGTTTGTCCGTCTGACATGGCACAGCTCAGGAAGTTATAGGATATACGATGGTAGAGGAGGGGCAAGGGATGGAAGTATTCGGTTCCCTCCTAGAATAAACTGGCCCGACAACATAGGACTTGACAAAGCAATAAGACTCCTTTGGCCGATAAAGAAAAAATATGGACGGAAGCTGTCGTGGGCTGATCTAATAGTTTTGGCAGGGACAATAGCACTTGAGGATATGGGGGTAAAAATCCTGGGTTTTTCATTGGGAAGAGAAGATATATTCGAGCCTGATGAAAGCCCTGACTGGGGTCCAGAGGAGGAAATGCTCACTTCAAAAAGGGGCAAAAAGGAAAGCCTTGAAAAACCATTTGCAGCAACGGAAATGGGACTTATCTATGTAAACCCGGAAGGCCCTGGAGGGAATCCGGATCCGGTTGAGTCCGCCAAGGAAATCAGAATAGCTTTTGCAAGAATGGGAATGAATGATGAAGAGACAGTTGCTCTGATAGCAGGTGGACATGCTTTTGGAAAAGCCCATGGCGCAGCAAGTGATGAATATCTTGGTCCTGATCCAACATCTTCGTCTGTTGAAAAAATGGGATTAGGTTGGGAGTTTAATTACAAAAGTGGAAAGGGTCCGGATACATTCGTATCTGGTTTTGAGCTTACATGGTCAATGACCCCTACAAGATTTGCCACTTATTACCTCAAGTTCCTCTTTGACTACGAATGGGAATTGATAAAAAGTCCTTCCGGTAAATATCAATGGGTGGCTAAGGACGCACCAGAGATGTTACCAGATGCACATGATCCTTATAAAAAGCACAAACCAATGATGTTGACAGCAGATTTAGCTCTGAAATTTGATCCAAAATATGCAAAGATAGCCAAAAGGTTCTTAGAAAATCCAGAGGAATTCGAAAGAGCATTTGCAAGGGCTTGGTTCAAGTTGACTCACAGAGACATGGGACCGGTTGCATGCTATGCGGGAAAATATGTTCCAAAGGAGATTTTCGTCTGGCAGGATCCACTTCCTGAAAGAAATTTTGAGTTGATTGATGAAGAAGATATTAAATGGTTAAAAGAAAAAATTCTGAAATCAGGCTTGAGCATCTCTCAACTTGTTTACACAGCTTGGTCTTCTGCATCTACCTATAGGAATTCAGACAGAAGAGGAGGTGCCAACGGGGCAAGGATAAGACTTAATCCTATAAACCGTTGGGAAGTAAATCATCCTGATGAACTGCCGGATATCATTGCTGTTTATGAAAAAATTCAGAAAGAATTCAATCAAATGCAAGAGAAAAAAGGAAGTAAGAAAAGAGTATCCATCGCAGATCTAATAATCTTGGGAGGGAACGCAGCCATAGAGGTTGCCGCTAAAAGAGCTGGACATGACATTAAGGTTCCGTTCATTCCGGGTAGAGTAGATGCTACTCAAGATCAGATAGAGGTTGAATTCTACGAGATGATAGAGCCTTTTGCTGAGGGATTTAGAAATTATTTCAAATGGCCCGAAAGAATAGACGAGAAAGACATTTACAGTTCACCGGAATATTTCTTAATAGATAGGGCTCAGCTTCTAGCATTGACTGTCCCGGAAATGGTCGTTTTGGTAGGAGGATTAAGAGTACTTGGAGTTGTTTACAAATATACTAAAAATGGCGTTTTGACGAATAGACCTGGTGTTCTTACAAATGATTTCTTCGTAAATCTTCTCGATATGAATAATGATTGGAGATCAATTGATGAAAAACGCTATCTGTTTAAAGGATGTAACAGGGAGACTGGTGAGGAAAAATGGATTGCTACAAGGTTAGATCTTGTTTTTGGTCATCACGATGAATTGAGAGCGGTGGCGGAGGTCTACGCGAGTGATGATGCAGGGGAAAAATTTGTTCTTGATTTTGTAAATGCATGGAGCAAGGTAATGAATCTTGACAGATGTGATCTCAAAAAGTCAAATTAAAATAAAAAGCCGGGGAGCTCCCCGGCTTTTTATACTTCCTCTGCGACTTCCTCTTCTTCTATCTCTTCTTCTACTCCGTATGGGACTCCTTCTCTTCCTTCAAGATATGCATCGGCTATTTTGGCTGTGATGAGCTTTATCGATTTTATTGCATCGTCGTTTGAAGGTATCACATAGTCTATTAAATCAGGATCGGAGTTTGTGTCTACCATAGCAACTATTGGTATACCAAGCTTGTTGGCTTCAGCAACTGCTATTTTCTCTTTCCTTGGATCAACGACATAGAGTATATCAGGCATTCTATCCATTCTTACGATTCTTCCATCATCATAGAATTTCACAAGTCCCCCAAGGTTTTTCTTGAGCTTCTCGTAGATCCTTCTCAATCTGCTTTGTTCTTTCTTCGGTATCTTTTCGAACTCTTCTTTTCCTTCTCCTTCAATGAGTTCTCTGAGTTCTATAAGCTTATCGATTCTCTTGTTGATGGTTTTAAAATTGGTGAGAAGCCCGCCAAGCCATCTGTTGTTGACATAGAACGCTCCACATCTCTGAGCCTCTTCCTTTATAATATTTTGAGCTTGTTTTTTAGTTCCAACCATCAACATAATGGCACCTTCTGACGCCTTTGTTTTGACAAAATCGTACGCCTCGTCTAAAAGTTTGAGAGTTTTCTGAAGGTCTATAATATATATGCCCTTCCTTGCTGCGTATATGTAGGGTTTCATTTTGGGGTTCCATCTTCTCGTTCTGTGCCCAAAGTGGACCCCGGCTTCAAGAAGTTGTTTCATGGTAACTACCGGCACAACACAACACCTCCGTTTTGGTTTTTTTCTTCCTCTCCCTTCTTCCCCCGCTACCGACCCTCTTGGAGGGCACCGAGGGCGGAGTCCAGGAGAGTGATTTGTCAAGCTGCATTGTATCAGATTAAATTCTTAAGTTCAATGATAAATCGAGTGTGTTCGAAAAAAGGAAAGGGAAGTAGAATTCTCCGAGGGTGATGGGAATGGCAAAACTCAAAAGACTAAGCATAAACTCTATTCGCAAACTTTTATCCCTCATACAAAACGAG
>WGAO01000133.1 GCA_015489065.1 Thermotogaceae bacterium
AATTCTGAGCATGAAGAATGCATTTTTGAAAGAGCACTTTTTGAAATACCTGAATGCTGGTGGATTTCCAAGAGTGATCAACGACTTTCTAAAAGAAGGAAGAATCTCCGAACTCACCAAGAGTATCTACAAAGACTTCGTTCTCGGAGATGCGGAGAAGTACCTGAAAACGAGAACAAACCTAATGGCCATATTCAGAAAGCTACCTGATATCGTCGGGCAGAGATTTTCTTGGAATTCTCTCCTGGATATCTTTACAGGCGTTGTGAAAAGCGTTGATACGATACAGAAATACTTTGAATATTTAGGATACAGTTTTATATTGATGAATGTCTTTTTCGTGGACATCTCAAAAAAGAGTGTAAGGATGAAAAAACAGAAAAAAGTTTATCCAAGCGATAGAATAATCGCCGAAATCATATCGGATATGAGCGGAAAAACTATCGGACTTCCTCAGCTCATAGAGATGCTGACTCTCCGGCATATCTTGAAGGATTCCGACATGATGTATAGCGGTATGAACCTTTACAATGGACCATTCTTTTGGTACTCAGGTCGGGGAAACGAAGTAGATTTCATCTGCAGCTGCGATGGAACTCTAATTCCAATAGAGGTAAAGTATCAAAATAGAATAAACAGATCTGATTATTCAAACATGAAGAGAGTCTTTGGAAAAGGAGTGGTTGTAACCAAAGATATCGTTTTCAAAGACGATGGAATTGTGGGAATTCCAGCATGGCTTTTCTTCTCTATCTTTGAAAACGAATAAATGCTATTCTTTAAACAAAAACGTGTACATCTTGAAAGGCTCATAATCGAACTCGAATGTTTTTGTGCTGTCTTCTATCTTTCCAAGATCATCCTCAAGTGTGTTCGATTTGTGAATCTGAAACTCTCTCCACAGGCTAACTCTGCATTTTCCGCTCCTTCCGGTGACTTCTACGAGTCTCACAACGATACCATTCTCGCCATTTCTTAAAGCGTTCAATTTGAAATATCCACCAGAGATTTCAAAATTCGGAATATCGAGCTTTCCATTTACAACCTCGATTGGGAGCGAGAATTCCTCTGATCTTTTGATTATTTCCTCGATATTCGATCCATCGTGAACGTAAACTTCCAATTTAAACTCATGATAACCTTCATCTGAGAAGAAATTCGGGAATATGCCTGCCTTCAGAAGAGAAATGCCGATTTCAGAGCCATTCACACTGCATCCGTATTTGACATCGTTCATAACGGCAACGCCAAAACCATTTTGAGAGATGGAGATCCATCTGTGCATTGGGACTTCAAACCTTGCCTTCTCAAAATTCGTGTTTCGTGTTGTCGATCTTTCCACATATCCGCCATCTACATCAAAGAGAGCTTTTCTTGACAGAGCGTTTACATCAAAAATTCTTTTTAAAAGAACCCTTCTTGTATGCCAATCTATTTTGTATTCCAATGTTAGAACATCGGAATTCTTGTAAAGGATGACGAATTCTTCTATCCTCGAGCCTTCATATTCATAAGTGAGTTTGACGGCGCTTCTGATATCTCCATCCTCCACAAATTCAATTGATTTCGGCGCCAAAGCCTTTCCCTCAAGTTCTGTGTTGACATCTATATCCCAGTTATCCCAGTAGTAAGGAACATTTTTGTATATCCAGAGTTTTGACGGCTTTTTGAATGCTTTTCTTTTGAATTTCTTTGAGAAAATATCTATTCCGCCATCGACTACTTTCACTATCATATAATCGTTCTCAAAAACATCTCCCATGCCTTTCTTTAAATTCGCACGGCTATTTGAAACAACCTTGAAATTGATACTCTTAAGAGGCGGTATTTTTTCAGGGGATGCATAGATGTACTTTCCATCAAAGGTTTTTTGAAACTTCAAGCTCTTTCCATCACGTTCAAGCTCAAGCGGTTTATCCAAGATAAAGACGATTTTTCTCGGAAAATTGGATGTGTTCAAAACGCTTATGAAATCTTCTTTTTCTGAATGATTTTCCAGAATTTCACTTAGCTTCTCTTTTGACCAATCTACAACATCCTTTAGCTCTTTCTCGGACCTGAGATAAACTTCCTTTATAGAACTCCCAGGGAGTATATCGTGAAATTCATTCCTCAATACCACTTTCCATTTCTCATCAATCTCTTTTTGGAGATCCTCGTCAAAGAGCGTTGAGAAGATCTCCAAGTTTCTCAAAGAGATCTCGGCTTTTCTGTGAAGAGCTTTTGTTCTAGATTCTGATGTGTAAACCCCTCTGTGAAGCTCAAGGTAGAGCTCACCATCCCACACAGGAAGTTTTGCACCTTTGATATTTTTGAGCGTCTCTTTAACAAATTCTTTGACTGTGGACACTTTCAATTTCGGAATTTTTGGAAGATCCAAGTATCTATCGATCATCCTGCACATCTCATCAGAAGGGCCGCCTCC
>WGAO01000134.1 GCA_015489065.1 Thermotogaceae bacterium
GGAGCAATTATATCTTCCACAACAGTGCCGAGCCTGTTGGCAAGTTCACCCCACTTTTTGTTAAGATCCTTGATGCTCTGTTTGACCCATTCTTTGAATTCTTCAGAGCTTTTTCTTATCTCAGCAATGTTTTGTTTAGACCATTCTTTAAACTCTTCAGAGCTTTCTCTGATCTCAGCGATGTTCTTTTTTGACCACTCTTTGAATTCCTCCATCTCTCTATGAAATTTCTCAGATTCTTTTCGTATTTCAGCAATATTCATCTTAGACCATTCCTTGAATTCTCCTATCTCCTTGGCGAACTTCTCATGGTTTTCTCTGATCTCAGCTATGTTTTTCTTTGACCACTCTTTAAACTCCTCCATCTCTTCCTTAAATTCTTCAGAGCTCTTTTTTATTTCAGCTATATTTTTCTTAGACCATTCTTTAAATTCTTCCATTTCTTTCTTAAATTCTTTAGATTCCCTTCTGATCTCAGCTATGTTCTGTTTAGACCACTCTTTAAACTCTCTCATTTCTTCAGAGAGTTTGCTGATCTTTTCTTGGGTTTTCTGATGAAGGATCACCAGTTTTTCTAAAGCTTTTTCCAAGTCGCTGATTTTTTCAGTAACTCTTGACACAACGCTCACCTCCGGTGATAGGAAGCTCTCAGCTTGAGAGTATAACACAATTATGTCACAAGATGCTAAGATCAGTTAATTGACCGCTTAGAATATTTAATAGATATTTCCATCGCCGTTTGGTATAATTTTAAAAAGTTTTTGATGGATGAAGGGGGGATACAAATGAAGTCGCTCGGAGTTAAGCTGGCGATCCCGCTTGTGGTAGTGTTGATATTCATAGCTGCAATATATGTATCAACTCTTATCATAACCGGCATGCAAAAAGATGATGCGGTTGTGATAAACCTCGCAGGTCGTCAGAGAATGCTAACTCAAAAGATGTCAAAGGAAGCTCTTGCAATAGCCACAGGTAAAGAGGAGTATATAAATGTGATACCAAAGACCATCAAGACTTTTGATGTAACGCTCAGAGCTTTAAGAGATGGTGGTAGAGCACCCCTTGATATAAATGCTCCCGATGATCCAAACAAGCAGACGATGCTTCCACCAGCTGGATACAAGGATGTTTACGATCAGCTGACAAAAGTGATGAATATGTGGCAGCCTTTCAAAGAGAATATAGAGAGAGTGATAAAGAGTAAGGGAAAGGATAGAGATGCTATAGATTATGTTCTTGAAAACAATGTTCCGCTCCTTAAGGAGATGAACAAGGCTGTTTTTATGTTCCAGTCCCATGC
This sequence comes from Thermotogaceae bacterium, assembly GCA_015489065.1. Taxonomy (GTDB): domain Bacteria; phylum Thermotogota; class Thermotogae; order Thermotogales; family Thermotogaceae; genus WGAO01. Next base: position 1,301 of record WGAO01000134.1, read on the forward strand.
TGATAAAAAAGTTGAGCTCATGAAGAACATACAGCTCATATTCCTGATAATAGGTGCTGGAATAGTGGCTCTGTTCATATACTATTATTCGATAACTGTCTTAAAGCCTGTTAAGGCTATTCTTCACTCCATAGAAAAGATGGCGAGAGGAGAAGCCGATCTTTCTTACAGGCTCCCCATAGTTACCAAGGATGAGATTGGAAAGATTTCAGAGAACTTGAACAAATTCATGGATCATTTGGCCGCCCTTGTGGATACATTGAAAGAGCAGGCGCAGGTTCTCAACAGATCTATAGGTGAAATATCTGAAGCCGTTGCCGGTATGGAAGATACATCCGAAAAGGTGAAAGTTGAAACTGATGAGATAACTGATGATCTGGCCAAGGCATCTGATATTCTCAATGAAGTCGATGGAAATGTTCAGGAAGTTGCAAACTCTGCTGTCGCGGTTGCGGATTCCGCCACAGATCTCTCTACCAATATGAACGACATTCTCGATTCCTCAAACAGTGGTATGGAAACTATAGATGCCATGGTGAAAAAGGTTAGTGAAGTCAGTGATCAGGCAATGATGATGAAAGACAAGGCGGATCATCTTGAAAAATCTGTCAGTGCTATAACTGAAATACTCGAAATGATAACTGGAATAACAGAACAGACAAACCTTCTGGCATTGAACGCAGCTATTGAGGCAGCAAGAGCTGGAGAAGCAGGAAAAGGCTTTGCGGTTGTTGCGGATGAAATAAGAAAACTCGCGATCGAGACGAGAAAGTTCACCGATGAAATAGGAAGCAAGCTTGGCGAGATAACCACGAGCTCAAAAGATACGGTTGAATTTAGCAAGAGCTTGGCTGAATCTATAAGAAGTCTTATAGATGACATGGGGAATGTTAAAGAAGCGCTCTCTGTGATACAGGAGAAGGTTGAAAATGCCACAAGAAGATCAGAGGATCTTGCAGCCGTAGCTCAGGAGCAGAGCGCTACAGCAGAAGAGATGGCGGCGAATGTTCAGGATATAACAAGACAGGTGAACAAGGTCTCAAGCAGTATGGTCAGCGTGAATGATGATATAAACAGCGTGGCGAATTTCATAGTTGAGATAGGAGCTCAGCTTGATGAACTCAGGAGAATTAGTGATAATCTGGAGGTAACTGCTTCCAAGATAGGTGGTTGATGGTGAAAGAGAAAAGAGGTAGCGCCCGCTCAGGCGGGCGCATTTTTGTAGCGGTCACGGTAGGAATCACAGTTGTAATTCTGGTAGCGTCTTTTGCGGGTAGCGGGGAGGTGTTGAAAAATCTTCTCTCTGCCGATCCGCTCTGGCTATTCCTTCTCTTTTTAGATGCGCTCGGTGTGGTCTTTGTAGATGCACTCAGGATTGTGCTTCTTTCAAAAAGAGATATCTCTTTGTGGAAATCCATTAAGGCCTCGATATACGGATTCTACGCATCTGCTATAACTCCGTTTGCGTCCGGAGGGCAACCTTTTCAGATATACTATCTCACTAAAACAGGTCTTGAAGTTGAGAGAGCTTCTATGATAGTCGGTGTGAAGTTCATATCATCTTTCACGATAAGCGTCGCTTTGGGTCTATTCGCAATGATATTTTACGGTGATGAGATAGCATCCGTTAAATATCTTGGAAAATTGATATACATCGGCGTTGCTGTGACGCTCTTTTTCTATTTTTTCTTCCTTCTCCTCGCCATAAATACGAAGTTTGGAAAGTGGTTTTTGTCCCTTCCAATTGTAGTTGTACCGATGGCTTTCTTTTTGAAAAAGGAAAAAGAGGAAATATACTCAGTGGTTGAAGAGAAGGTAAACGCTTATAGGAATATGCTCCTGTCGGTCTGGAGAGATTCAAGGATATCTTTGGTTTTGACAATGCTGCTTTCCTTTCTTATGGTTGGACTTATTCTTTCAGCGCCATACATGGCTGTCAAATCGGTTGGTGGAGATGTTCCGTTTTTAAAAAGCCTTGGGATGATGGCGGCTATGACGATGGTATTTTATTTCATCCCAACACCCGGTGCGAGTGGAGGAGTTGAAGGTGTGTTCTATCTCGTGTTCTCCAGAATAGTTCCTTCTGATATAGCGGCATCGGCATTGATAGTGTGGAGGTTTTTCTCCTACCATCTGTCACTGATAATGGGAGTAATTTTGGGTTCTGGATATGTGATGAGAGGTGATCGAATTGGTGGAGATTCTCAATAAAGTGGATCAGGAGGTCAATGAAGATATCATAAGAGGAGCGATCGAGTTTGTACTCAAGATTGAAGGGGTTTCTGGTGATGTGTCCGTTGCGATAGTTGGGCCTGAAGAGATGGCGGATCTAAATGAGAGATACAGAGGAAAAGACGGACCAACAGATGTCCTAAGTTTTCCATACGGAGACGAGCTGCTTGGTGAAATAGTGATGTGCCCTGAGGTGATAAGAGAAAACGCGTATGAGTTTGGAAATACTTTTGAGGAAGAACTTCTTCTGACATCCATTCATGCGGCACTTCATCTTTGCGGGTATGACCATGAGAGAAGCATGGAAAATGCAGACGAGATGTTCCAAAAGCAAGGCGAATACTTCGAGAAGCTCAAAGGAGATCTTCTGAAAAAGCCGAGTTTGTGATAAAATATATCAAACAAGCTTTTAAGTTGGAGGTGCGAATAATGCGAGTTGGTATCCTTACGGGCGGTGGTGACTGCCCTGGTTTGAATGCGGTTATAAGAGGTATAGTCAAGTCGTCTCCAGATAATGTTGAGATAATTGGGATAATGCATGGATGGAAAGGACTAATAGATCTTGAGTACATAATTCTCAATGATGACGATGTTGAAGGGATACACATATTAGGCGGAACGATCCTCGGAACGAGCAGAACGAATCCTTTCAAGAAAGTTGAGGACAGAGACAAGGTTTTGGAGAACATAAAGAAGCTCCAGCTCGATGCCCTTATAGCGATAGGAGGAGATGACACGCTTTCAGTTGCGGCGAGGTTTCATGCACTTGGAATAAAGGTTGTGGGTGTGCCAAAGACGATAGATAACGATATATCCAATACGGATTACACATTTGGATTTCACACGGCGGTCAATGTCGGAGCTGATGCGATTGACAGGCTCCACTCCACGGCAAAGTCTCATGAGAGAATAATATTCGTTGAGCTTATGGGAAGGGATACCGGATGGATAACCATAGAAGCTGGGCTTGCCGCTGGAGCTCATCTTATATTAATACCGGAATTCCCGATGACGATAGACGAGATATCAGAAATACTCGACAAGAGAATGAAGGCGAAGAAATACGCTGTTGTAGCGGTTGCGGAAGGATTTAAGCCAACTGATTTTGAATCATATATCACCGTTGATACGAAAACTGATGAATTTGGGCACATACAGCTTGGAGGTATAGCTCATGTTCTATCAAAGGTGATACGGGAAAGAACGGGTTATGAGACGAGAGCTGTTGTTCTTGGGCATCTTCTCAGAGGCGGAACGCCGACGGCTTTCGACAGGATACTCGGAACGAAATACGGTGTTAAGGCTATGGAGCTCGTGCTGTCTGGAGATTTCGGAAGGATGGTAGCGCTCAGAGGAAATGACATAGTTTCGATACCACTTGAGTATGGTGTAAGCGTTAAGAAATTCGTGCCTTATGAGTACTACAAATTGGCTCAGATATTCTTCGGATGAGGTGATCTTCCGTGAAGGGAGAACACCCATATGTAAAGTGGGCGATAGATGTAATTGAAAATTACATACTCCATGGGATTAAGCTTGAGCCTCATGAAAGGCTGCCAAGAGAGCTCTTTGAAAGGCGGGCGGGAGCTTTTGTAACGCTCCATAAGCTGGATGGATCCCTTAGAGGCTGTATAGGAACTTATCTCCCAACTCAGCCCAATTTGGCGCTTGAGATAAGAGAGAACGCGATAGCGGCTTCTACGAGAGATCCGAGGTTTGAACCTGTAAGGCCGGAAGAGTTTGATGAAATCGAGGTTTCTGTCGATGTTCTGAGCGAGCCAGAACCTGTTAGCTCTATTGATGAACTTGATCCGAAGAAATACGGAATAATAGTAGTTAGTGGTCCAAGGAGAGGATTGCTTCTTCCCGATATAGAAGGTGTTGACAGTGTTGAAGAACAGATAAGGATAGCCTCTCTAAAAGCTGGAATATTCTATCCTTACGAAAAACCAGAAAGAATATACAGGTTTACTGTAGAGAGGTACCATTGAGGTGAAAATATGAAGAAAATGGCTCTGCATTTTGAGAATTTAGATGTTGATACCGTTCGGTGCAATCTATGTCCGCACAGGTGTGTTTTGAAGCCCGGACAGGTAGGGCTGTGCAGAGTGAGAAAGAATGAGAACGGAATGCTTGTCACCATGAACTACGGTGAGATAAGCGCAATATCAATGGATCCGATAGAAAAAAAACCTCTCTTTCACTTCAATCCCGGCGATATGATCCTCTCTGTAAGTACGGTAGGGTGTAATCTCAGGTGTCCTTTCTGCCAGAATTGGGAAATAGCGCATACGGATGCCCCAACGAGGAGAGTTACTCCTGAGCAGCTTGTGAGAATAGCGCATGAGAGGGGATCTCGCGGTATAGCTTACACATACAATGAGCCTATAATATGGTATGAATTTGTTTTGGACACATCTCGGATAGCTGCAAAGGAAGGGCTTTACAATGTATTGGTAACCAATGGATACATCGAGCCAGGACCATTGAAGCTTCTTCTTCAATCTATACACGCCATGAATATAGATTTGAAAGGATGGAACGACGAGTTTTACTTGAAGGAAATAGGTGGAAAAAAAGAAGTTGTTATGAATACGATAAAGATGGCTCATTCAGCTGGAATACATGTGGAAGTGACGACTCTGATAATTCCCGGAAAGAACGACGATTTGAAAGAATTGGAAGAAGAATTTAAGTGGCTTTCCTCTGTTGATAAGAACATTCCTCTCCACCTGAGTAGATACTTTCCCAATTACAAGTACACCACACCTCCCACTCCCCCCGAAAAGCTGATTGAGATATACGAGCTTGCGAAGAAATATTTGAATTTCGTCTACATCGGAAATCTGTGGGATGAGAGATACGAAACAACCGTGTGTCCAAATTGTGGGAATATCGCTATAAGAAGAAAAGGTTACGATGTAGACGCCTCCGGAATAGACGATGAGGGAAGGTGTAAGGTGTGCGAATTTCCGATCGCAAGGATCTCCTGAAATTAAAGAGGGTCTTTGCCGTATCGGCAGTGTCACTTCTGGCTGTCATAGGTGTGATTTTGGTGGTTTATATCAGAAGAACTCCTGTGGTTTATGAGGATAGTGAAGCGTTTGTTATGGGAACAAGGCTCAGGGTTTTCCTCGCAAGCAGGAAGATTTCAGCAGACAGCCTAATAGAGAATGTGATAAAGGAGTTCAGAAGGATAGATGCCAAATTCGATCCTTACAGAGAGGGGAGCATCATATACAAGCTTAACCATTCAAGTGGCTGGGTCAAGGTTGATAAAGAAACCTTCAGTTTGGTTGAAACAGCGGTGAGGTACTGCTATACGACAAATGGGGCTTTCGATCCAACCATTGGAAGGCTCATATACCTCTGGGGGTTTGCAAAGTTCGATGAGAGAAAAAACTTTAGAGTTCCAAGTAAGGAGGAAATCGAGAAGGCTTTGTCAAGATCCGGATGCAAGAAAGTGAAATTCAACGAAGATGAGATGATGATAGACACCGGTGGTGTTTGGATAGATCTTGGAGGAATAGCTAAAGGATATGCTCTTGAAAGATCGTATGCTCTTGTCAAGAATTTAGACCCGGATGCAACGGGTTTTATAGATATAGGTGGTGAGATAAGGATAGTGGGTCCTAAGTACGGAAGAGCTCCCTGGGTTATAGGTGTAAGAGATCCAAGGGGATCTGGAGCGATCGACTACCTTTATCTGACCAAGGGAGCTGTAGCGACTTCAGGAGATTATGAGAGATATTTCGTTGTTGACGGGGTGAGATACCATCACATACTAAATCCCAAAGATGGATATCCAGCAAGAGGTGCAAGGAGCGTAACAGTGATAGCAGACGATGCCGTTACTGCGGACGTTTATTCGACTGCGGGATTTGTTATGGCCAAAGATTGGAGATATGTCCTCGTGCATTTTCCAGAGATTGGGGTGCAGGTTATGATGGTACTAGACAATGGAAAGATCGTTAAGAGCGACGGATTTGAGTACTATGAGAAACAAAGATGAAATTTTAGGATATGTCATCTGGAGAAAGACAAATCTCTATCCATGGGAGATAGATTCCTTAGATGAAAATTTCCTAGATACCGCTTTCAAGATCGCAGAGGATATAAAGAATGGGATGAACGATATCAAGTTTTTTTCCCTTGAATCGGAGAATTATCCAAAACTATTGTCTGAGATTCAGAGGCCACCTTATGGGATCTTCTGCCTTGGGGATTGTGGCGTCTTAAAGGGAGAGATGTTCTCTATAGTCGGAACGAGAAAATCAAGTGGTTATGGCGAGAGCCTTGCAAGAAGGTTCGCAAGAGAGCTATCAAAGGAATTCATCATAGTGAGCGGGATGGCTTACGGTATAGATTCGAAAGCTCATGAAGGAGCGATTGAAGGCGGATATACAGTTGCCGTTCTTGCAAGTGGTGTTGATGTTCCTTCTCCCAGGGGGAATTCTTCTCTTTACAGGGAAATACTCAAAAAAGGATGTGTTATAAGTCCCTATGCTCCTGGGGACGAGGCAAAAAGGTACAGATTCGTAGAGAGAAACTCGATCATAGCGGGATTATCGATAGGGACTCTCGTAATTGAAGCTCCAAAAAAGAGCGGTTCTCTGATAACCGCGTCGATGGCGGCAGACTTTGGGAGAGATGTTTTTGCAATTCCTGGTGATGTCGGGAAGTACAGAAGTGAGGGAACGAATCATTTAATAAAGACGGGAGCGATGATGGTTACGGATCCGTCAGATATCTTGGAATACTACGGAAAAAATTTCGAAGAGAAGAAAGTCTCAAATCCCGTTTACGATCTTGTGAAAAAGGGATTTGGGGATCCTGAGGAGATAGCAGATGTTCTTGGCATACCGATTGTAGATGTGCTTTCAGAGCTGAGCGAGCTTGAGATAGACGGACTTGTTCAAAAGAGGCCGGATGATATCTACAGACCTCTCTGAGGAGGGATGCAGATGCTCTTTGGAACGGATGGGATAAGAGGAATTGTAAACGGAGATCTTACACCGGAGCTTGCCTTCAGAGTTGGGAATGCGCTTGGCAGAGTTTTTCAAGGAGAGGCGGTTCTTCTTGGTAGAGATACAAGAGCTAGTGGCGAGATGCTTGAGGCAGCTCTCGCTGCTGGACTTGCGTCAGCTGGAAAAGATGTGATGCTCTGCGGAATACTTCCAACTCCTGCAGTTGCGCTTCTTAGCAGAAAGATGAAAACTGCCGGTGTGATAATATCGGCATCTCATAATCCGCCTGAGTACAACGGGATAAAGATAGTTGAGAACGGCTTTAAACTTTCAGATGATAAGGAAAAGGAAATAGAAGGAGAAATATCAAAGCTGAAGTATGTTGAGAGCCGCCAAATAGGAAGGATAAGAAAATTTGAAGGGGCTTTTGATGTATATGTTGGAGAGGTTCTGTCTATGTTCAGCGATCTGAATCTCTCTGGTATGAACATCGTTGTAGATGCAGCCAACGGTGCGGCTTACAGAACTACACCAACGGTTTTGGAAAAACTCGGAGCGGAAGTTGAGGTTTTTTCCAATGAGCCGGATGGTTTTAACATAAACGAAAACTGCGGATCGACAAATCTGAATTTTCTCAAATCTGTCAAAAAATCTGGAGCTATAGGAATAGCACATGATGGGGATGCCGACAGATGTTTAATGGTTGATGAGATGGGTGAGGAGGTCCATGGAGACAAGATCATAGGCATAGCCGCTAAGATGATGGTAGATAGCGGAAGGCTTCCGAGCAGAAAGGTCGTTGCTACGGTGCTGTCAAACATAGCACTTGAAGAGTATTTGAAGGATATGGGGGTTGAACTTCTGAGAACAAAGGTCGGGGACAGATA